>PBNX01000026.1 GCA_002723375.1 Dehalococcoidia bacterium | reverse complement strand
ATAGAATAAATTTATTATTAAAATTATTCCGACAGCAGGGTTTTCTTTAAGCTTATACCCTAAAAACATTTACTTTCGAGGATGAATTAGGTCAATTTCAGGCTTTTCTTTTAATAATCCGCTATTTATTGCAAGGTCAAATAATTTATTAATTGCTTTAAGACCATCTGACCCCATATCTAAAGTGTCTTGATTGACATACATTCGAACAAATTTTCGAGCTTCTTCAAATGAAAGGTTTCTGCCATATTGCATAGCATATTTTAAAGCATCATTTTCATTCAATATTGCATATTGAACACTATTATAAAAAACGGTTGTTAAGTCTTCTCGTATTTTTTTTTCAAATTTTCTATTAACTAAATCAACGCCTAAAGGTATAGGTAAATTTGTTTTATTGAACCATTCTTCACCTAAGTCAAGAATTTTGTTAAAACCGTCTTTTTCAAATAAGATTTGACCTTCATGCAAGAGGACACCCGCATCTACCTCTCCCCTATTTATGGAGCCCATTATTTTCTCAAAATGCATAAATTTAACATCTAGATCAATTCCAGCAAAAATTTGAAATAACATGTATGAAGTTGTGAACTTTCCAGGAATACCTATTTTTTTACCTTTTAGTTCTTTTAACGTTTTATACTTTTTTGAAACAAGTACGGGGCCATAATTCCTTCCAACTGAAGATCCGCAGCTCATAATTTGATAATGATTACTTACATTTGGATAATGAGCAACTGATATGGCTGTTACATCCAACTCCCCTTTTTCAGATCTAAGGTTAAGCGATTCTATATCTTCCATTAAATGAGATATTTTATAACCTTTAATCTTTACATTTTCACTTGCAATTCCATAATACATAAATGCATCATCTGAATCTGGGCTATGTCCAAAAATTACTTCTTTCTCTTTCATTCTACCTACTCATTTCTTCAATAAGATCATATTCAGTCGTTCTTTGGGTTGCTTCGAAGCCAGCATCATTTATCAATTTTTTTATTCCTTCAACTGAAGTTCGATTATAAAAACCCGCAGAAAGCATAACATTTTCATCAAACAATGTTCCCCCGAAATCATCAGCACCGAATGAAAGTGCAATTTGACCTGTTTTATATCCCTCAGAAAACCAAGATGCTTGTATGTGGTTAATATTATCTAAATAAAGCCTAGAGAGAGCTATTATTCTTAAATATTGATTAGGACCTGCTTCTTTTTTTATTTTTTTGCCAAGAGCAGTGTTATCTTTTTTAAATGACCATGGAATGAAAGCCGTAAATCTAGCAGATTTAGATTCAATAGATTCATCTTGCACATTTCTTATATGACTTAATGTTTCTATTATGTCCTTGTCCTTTTCTAAATGTCCGTACATCATAGTTGCAGTAGTATATATTCCTACTTCATGTGCATTCCTGTGAACATCTGTCCATTGATCAACTGTATTTTTTGGTTTAAATCTGCTAATTTTTGATTTAATTTCGTTAGTAAGAATTTCGGAGCCACCACCAGGCATAGTTCTTTGGCCTGCTTTTTTTAGTTCCAAAAAAACCTCTTTAACAGTAAGGCCAGAAACTTCACTCATTTTCATAATTTCTGGAGCAGAAAAAAAATGAGGAGTTATATCAGGAAACTCATTAACTGTTCGTGATACTATTTCTGTGTAAAACTTAAAAGGAATGTCACTGTTAAGTCCACCTTGCATTAAGATTGTTGTGCATCCTTTATCCCGTGCCTTTCTAATTTTCTTTATCATTTCATCTACTGAATAAGTATAAGAAGACGGATCATCAGGGTCAGTTCTATAAAATGCGCAAAAACTACAATAAGCATCGCAAATATTTGTGTAATTTAAATTTGTATCAATTACAAATGATACTGATTTGTTAGGTACTAATTTAAATCTTTTTTCTTGAGCAAGCTTGCCAAGGGTTAATAGATCTAAATCTCTATATAAGTAAAGAGCTTCTTCATCATTAATTCTTATATTATTTGAAACTTTTGTTTTTATTTGGTCTATCATTTTGTTTTTTAATTTGACTCTAATTTATTATACAACTCTTTAAAGGTTGTTATTGCATTATTTTCTGCTTTATTTAATTTGTAATTAAAACCATTAAGGTAATTTTTAATAATTAGTGGAGAAAAAAAATTATCTTTTCTTTTTTTAATAATTGTTTGTAGTGATTTTTCATAATTATTAATACCAAAATTTATACATTTTTGAATAGATTTCAGCACATTGCTACTTAAATTATTGTGTGACCATAAAGCAAATACAAAAGGTAGAGAAGTAAATTTATACCATTCGTAACCTAAATCAATTGCATAATTAAACTTGTTTTTAGAGTAATTTAATTTTAACGCTTTGTCCCCAATTAATAATTGAGCATCAGAATCATTTATATTTTTTGTGATTTTTAAGCCAGCATTATTCCAGTAAAATTGATTTAATACCTTCATTAAAATTACTGAAGTAGATGTTTCGTTAGTTACATAAATTTTATTGATTTCTCCTAGGCTCTTATTTGAAAATATATAAACACTATTTGCATATTTTCTAGTTGAAACACAATAATTTAATATTGGTTTTAATGATTTAGAATTTATAAAGTCTACCAAAGAGATTGGGCCAGCATCTATTTCTCCTTTAATAATAGATTTGCCCATTTCACTCGGTGTTAAATTAATATATTCTAATTCGCTTTCTTTTTTGAGGTAGAATATCTCAGAATTTAAATATGGCATTTTGCCAATTTTAGTCATTGTAAATTTTTATATTATTGTATAAAGCATCTCTTTCAACAGGAATTTTTTTTGCTTCTTTTATTAAATAAATCATTTTTTCTCTTGCCAGCCCTCCAGGTGAATTTGCATTTGCGGCATGCATTATATTCTCCTTAACAATTGTGCCATCCAAGTCATCTGCTCCAAAATTAAGACCGATAGAAGCAGTCTCTTCACCAATAGTTACCCAATAAGATTTAATATGATTAATATTGTCCAGCATAAGCCTAGCTAAAGAAATCATTTTAAGGTCATCAATTGGGGTTGCTGGGCTGTCTGTTAGTTGAGTGGTTCCTGTTTGGTATTGAAGAGGTATGAAAGCTAAAAATCCATTAGTTTCATCTTGAAGCTCTCTAAGCTGTATAAAATGATCAACCCTTTCTTCGATAGTTTCTATATGACCATAAAGCATTGTGCAATTAGATTTGATTCCTTGATTATGAGCTATTTTATGAATTTCTTGCCATCTCGAAGCTTTTGATTTGCCGGGCAAAAGCATTTTATGAACTCTTGATGAAAAAACTTCAGCGCCTCCACCTGGCATCGAGGTTAAGCCAGCTTCTTTAAGTCTAGCAAGAGATTCTTCAGGATCAATTTTCCATCTTTTATGAAAGTAATCTATCTCAGCAGCAGTAAAGCCTTTTATGTGTAAATCAGGATGCTTTTCCCTGATGGATCTAACTATTTCTTCGTAGTATTCAAATTTCCATGTAGGATGGTGCCCTCCTACCATGTGAACTTCATGCATTTCATCATCTATGCTACTAAGAATTTCGTCTACTGACATTTCATATGCGTCAACGTCACCTTTCTTTTTAGCAAAATCACAAAAACTGCAACTCAAAACGCATATATTAGTGGGATTAACATGTCTATTTAGAACGAAGTATACGTTATCACCTGATACCTCCCTCTTTTTAATATCAGCAAGTTTACCTAGTGTATGTATATCTTCTGTTTCAAATAGATCAACTCCATCTTCAAAATTTAATCTCTGATTATTAATAATTTTTTCAGCTATCTTATTTAATTTTTTATCAGATGAAATAATGTTTTCTATTTCCAATAAGCTTCCCATTTTTCATTAACCTTTTTTATTATTTTATCATCCATTTCTAAAGTCTTTTGATATCCACCTTTCCAGGTTGCATCTATCCCTAAAATACCTTCATATTTAGGAATAGCTCCTATAAACTCCTGATTATTAAAATAGATATCATCACCTGGATCAAATCTTGTAAATATCCCCCACATTACTTCTGTGTCACTCTCTAAATTTATATCATTTGATACTACAGCAACGATTTTAATGTTTGAGATTAATGGGCTTTTTATAATATTTTTCACTACTCCTGCACCATTATTTTTCGCTTTGATTACTAAAAGTGTGTTTTTAATTAATCTCCAGCCCTCTATATTTGCATCTATTACTTTTAAATCTTTTGGAAGTACTGGAGGCAAGCTTTGATTAGGGGCTCCTTTAGAGGTAGCATTGATTACAAGCTTATTTCCATAGTGAGTTTTTTTTGATGTGAAATCTAATGTATCAGAAGGAGCTTGAGAAATAAGCATAATTGAGTCAATAGGGTTAAAATTTTTTCTAATTTCCTCTAGTACTGCGCTCTTATTTTTTACATCTACATGTTTATCTACTAGCACCATTACTTTAGTTAATGATAATTGGCCTAGACCCAATATAGATAGTCCTGTTTTATAAGCTTCACGGGCATATCTATTTTCAGTTGAAACAACAAGGAAGCTGTGAAAGCCAGCTTCAAAATATGCCCAAAGATCATGTATTTCTGGATGAATAACTTTAATTAAGGGCTTTAAAATATTTTGAGTGCAATCCCCTAGGTATTTATCTTCTTGAGGTGGCTTTCCTACTACAGTAGCCGGATATATTGCATTTTCTCTACAATAAACATTATTTATATGAAAAACAGGATAATTAGCTGCTTCAGAATAATGACCAAAATGATCTCCAAAAGGCCCTTCTAGCCTCCTTTCTTTAGGCTTTAAATATCCTTCAATTAGAAATTCTCCTGAAGACGGAGCTCTCATAGGAATAGTTTTTGATTTAGATAAGCGTGTTCTCTTTCCTCTGACCAATCCTGCAAATTCTAATTCGCCGATTCCTTCAGGGAGCGCCATAATAGATGCAATTGTTAGTACTGGATCTCCGCCAAGAGTGACAGCTAAAGGCAGGTCTTTTCCAAGACTTTCTGATTCCTGATAGTGGTAGCCACCTCCTTTGCCAATTTGCATGTGCATTCCAGTGGAAAAGTCGTCATAAACATGCATTCTATACATACCTAAGTTAGGGATTCCATTATTAGGATCAACAGTTTGAACTAAAGGTAATGTAATAAATTTACCTCCATCTTCTGGCCAACACTTCAAAATTGGTAAATCTTTAAGACCATTTTCTAAAACTAAAGTATGCAGTCTTTTACTATTTTTTTTTGGTGGGAAGGCTAAAAACCTTTTTATAGTTTTTCTTTGATTGAAGATTTTTTTTAAATTAGGAGGTCTTAATGCTTCTATAAAATTTAATAACTCAAGCCCAATTTCTTCAGGGTTTTGGCCTAATGCAATGTCAATTCTTTTTTCACTAGCAAAGGTATTAATTGCCAAAGGAAATTTTGAGTCTTTTACATTTTCAAATAATATGGCAGGTTTATTTTCACTCTGAGCTCTAATAGCAATTTCAGTAATTTCTAAATCCGGGTCAACTTCTTCTTTAACTCTATGGAGCTCTCCTTCTTCCTCAAGCTTGTTTACAAAGGCCCTGAAATCGGAAACCAATTAAGTTCCTTCCCATTCTTTTAAAGTTGATGAAACTATCCCTAGCTTTTCTAATACTCTTGATGAAATCATTTTGACCAAATCATCAATACTTTTTGGAACATTGTAAAAGCCCGGAGATGCTGGAAGAACTATTGCACCAGCTTTTGTTAATTTAGTCATATTTTCAAGATGAATTAGGCTGTAAGGAGTTTCTCTAGGCACTACGATTAAAGTCCTTCTTTCTTTTAAGCATACATCTGCCGCTCTTTCGATTAAACCTCTAGAAATTCCATTAGCTATACTTCCTAGTGTTCCGGTAGAACATGGGGCAATTGCCATTCCTTTAGTTCTAAACGAACCGCTTGCAATATTTGCCCCAACATCATTTTCATCAATAACTTCTAAATTACCATCATTAATATTTAAATTTTCTTGAAGAATTTTTTTATCTGAAGAGGGCTTGCCAGTTAGATTTATTCCAGTCTCTAAAGATAGCACCCTTCTGCCCGGCTTAGATGTAACTAAATAACAAGCATTTCCTGAGTCACTAATACCTTTTAAAATGGCTAAGCTGTATAATGCTCCGCTACCACCTGAAATACCTAATATATATTTATCCATTATATCAATGTGCTTAAAGCAAACATCATAAGAAGCACAATAGAGATCTGTGCATTCATATTAAAAAATGCTTTATTTATATTGTTTTTATCTATTTTTAGAATCAAAAAATGCTCCTTAATAAATAACCCAAATAATATTGTACAACCAATCCAATAAATTAGTCCTAAATTTTCAACTAAACCTATTAAAAATATAAGAATTATTGTTATTAAATGTGAGGCCCAAGAGATAATCTTTGCTTTTTTTATACCTAATTTTGAAGGAATTGAATAAATATTATTATTCTTATCAAATTCTATGTCTAGAATTGCATAAATAATATCAAACCCTGATACCCAAAAAAAACCTGTTAAACCTAATAAAAATACAGGTAAAGAAAATGTTCCAGTTATTGCTATTTCTACAGCTGGAGGAGCAATTAAATATACTAAACCAAGAAAATGATGACACATGTAGGTAAATCTCTTAGTAAATGGATAGGCAGTAAAGACAGCCACAACAATGGGTGACAACAAAAAAACAATTCTATTGAATCCAATTAATGCTAAATAAAATACAACCAAAGCAACTATGGTGATTAGATATGCGTCTCTAACACTTATTTTTTTTGTTATAAGTTCTCTAGACTTTGTTCTAGGATTTTTAGAGTCAATGTTTCTATCAATAATCCTATTTATAGCCATTCCATATGTCCTAGCAGATATTAAAGCAACAATAATCAATAGCAACATAGTTAAGTTAAATTGATTGTTTTCGATCACTAATAGATATGCACTAAGGGCAAAAGGTAATGCAAAAATGGAGTGCTCAAACTTAATAAAATTTGAAAATATTTTTATTTTTTCTAAAATCATTATTTAATTTTTCTAAAAGAAGTAGATAAAAATAGCAAAATTAAAAGAATACTAATAAGTGCTATTCCATCAAAAATTAACGTATTAATAGCACCAATTTTATCAATTCCGTACCCAATTGGTAATGCTCCAAGTGGAATAGAGGCAAAATTTAACATAAAGAAACCCATCATTCTCGCTCGATACTTGCTGTCAGTATATTCCATAGTTAAAACATTGCTTAAAGCCATTCTTATTTGCTCAAATGCTCCAAAGAAAACAACAATAACTAAACCTACGGAATATTTTGGAGCTATCCCAAATGCCAAAGTGCATAAACCAAGCCCAAAAGCAGAAAGTAGAAAAACAGTAAATCTTAAATTCCCTTTTTTTAAAGTCGATATTAATAAAGTTCCAAATACGGCGCCAACACCAGCTAAAGTTAGCATTACTCCTATTTCCTGAGGAGACACTAAGTATAGTCGTCTAGCAATTATAGGGAGCTGTAATCTTACTGGCATGGCTATCATACTTACAATTAAAGAAGAAAACAGAATAGACAGTACCATTTTATTTCCAATTAAATATTCAAATGATTTTTTCATCTCGGAAGCATAACTACCTGAAACGGAGTCACTTTTTTCAGTTTTAGGTAGAAGCATAGCTAAAAGAAGAGCGCTAAACTGAATAACTGATATTATTAAAAATACATTTCCGGCACCGTATTTTCCATATAAATATCCTACTGCTGATCCAGAAAAAACGGTCACTAAAGCCATTCCTGATGATAGTAAAGCTATCCCATTGGAGACACTTTCTTCAGGGATAATTTTTGGTACAAACGAATATCTTGCTGGAAGTTGAAATGAAAAAAGTGCTCCTTGAACCAAAGAAACAAAGAATAAAAAATACCAATTTATTAAATCTAATTCAATTAAAATCCAAGTTGACAACGAGGAAAGAAAAAATCCAATCTGAACAATTTGCATAATTCGTCTATTCTCAAATTTATCACCAATCACGCCTCCTAATATTGAAAAAAGAAGCAAGGCTGGAGCAAAGCCCATACTTACAATTCCAGATATAAATGCGCTGTTAGTCAAATCGTCTGTAAGAAGTGCTCTTGAAGGCATTGCCATTTGAATGGCCAGAATAAGAGTAACACTTGTTATCCAGAGAATTCTATATCCAGAATATTGAAATGATGATAAGAAAGATTTCATATAACAAAATGAATTTAATGTTTTTATTATAAAATTGCAATTAGTATGTTTTTAGATCTCAGCTATAAATATTTAATTAAAAAGATATTATTTCTTTTTCCGCCTGAAATGGCTCATGCTCTTATTGAGAACTTTCTTTATTTCATGCCTAATTTTTTATTTATTAATAAATTCGATAAATCAACAGAAATAACTTTATTTGGTGAAAAAATGCCTAGCCCTATCGGAATAGCGGCGGGCTTAGATAAGAATTGTAAATCTAGTAGTAAATATCTAAGCATGGGCTTTGGGTTTTCTGTTGTGGGCACAGTTATGAAAAACCCAAGGGAAGGAAACCCCAAGCCAAGAGTAATTAGATTAATTGATGAGAAATCTTTATTAAATTCACTTTCTTTTCCTAGTGATGGAGCAATGATTATTTTAAAAAGACTTAAAAGATTAAAAAAAGTTAAAAATAGGATAATTGTATCTGTCTCAGGATTGAACGAAGATGAAATTATAGAAAATATTTCTGTTTTTAAAGATCATTGCTTTGGTTTTGAAATTAATATTTCTAGCCCTAATACAGAAGACCTAAAGAAATTTATAAACCCTGAATCAGTTGAATCAATTATTTCAAAAGCACGCAATATCACTGATTCTCCAATTTTAATCAAATTGCCAAGAGTTGAAGATTATAATATTTATGAAAATATTTTAAAAACCATTTCTAAATTTAATAAAATAGGAATTGTAATTGCTAATACAAAGCCTATAAGTGATTCTAGATTAAAAGTTGGCAAGGGAGGTAAGAGTGGGGCTCCTCTTATAAATGAAACTTTAAAAATTCTAAAATACTTGAGGCCTAAATTTAAAGATTCTGTAATTATTTGCTCAGGAGGAGTATCAAATTTTCAAGATACAAGGAAATTATTAGAGGCGGGAGCAAATGCTATTCAATTATATACAGCTTTAATTTATGAAGGTCCAGGTTTAGCAAGAAAAATAAATATGAAATTAAAAAATTCTAGATTATTGAGTTAATATAATTAATAAATCCTAGCTTCTTTGGAACCTCTATTGATTTTGCCTCTGGTATCATTTGTGAGGCATAACTTTCTTTAACAGTAAATCCGTATTTAGCATACTTAATAAGATCTATATCTGCCGAACCATCTCCAAAATAGAATAAGTCCTCTTCAGAAAGATTTAGTAGTTTTAGGAGATTTTTAGCCGAATGTCTTTTGCTACCTTGCTTGGATGAAATCTCGCACATATTAGAAAAAATTTTATTTATTTCAAGGTTATTATGGCTTTGTTTTAAATTTTTATGTTCAGTTTCAATTATTTCTTCGTTACCTACTAAAAGAACAACAATTTTGTTATTTATTTTAGACAGATTATTTGACTCAAAAAGCTTTATTTTTTGCCTTTCACAGTAATCTTCAATCCACTTAAATCTTTTATTTACATATACTTCATCGTTGGAGTAAATAGCAATATTAATTGCTGGGTCTAAATTTTTAATAATTTGATTAACAGCCTCATTATTGATTTCGTGTCTATAAATGTCAGTTCCTGTTTCAGTGTCAGTAATGATTGCACCTCCAGAACAAATAATCGGTATATCTATATCTAAGCCCTTTGCATATTTTAACGCTGGCACCTTGCTTCTCCCAGTTGCAAATGAGAAATGAATTCCAGCTTTTTTAAGTTTAACGCTTAATTTTTTTAATTCTTTTGGGATTGACCCGTCATATAGAACAGTTCCATCTAAATCTGTTAGTAATAGTGGATTGGCTGATAATCTTTCTATAATACTCATGTTGTGTATAATATCCTTGTTCAATTAAACAGTATGTAAATAAAATGAATGCAATAGTAATTATACCTTCTCCTTTAAGAAATCTAACCAATGGAGAGAGAAAAGTTAATATAGAAGTTGATAATAATATGCCTTCTATTGAAAATATAATCTTAGCTTTGAATAATTTATACCCTGGAATTTTGGGTAAAATTTTGGATGAGCAAAATCAATTACATAAATATGTGAACATTTTTATTGATGGAGAAGATGTTAGATATTTAGATGGGATAAATACTCTTATTAAAGATAACGATGAAATAAGCATAGTACCTGCTGTTGCAGGCGGATCTATTGACTTGACCTAAGAGAATCTATAACAATCTCTTTAGGAACATCATTTACAATTACTGATTCTCCAATTTTTTTAAGTAAAACCCAATTTATTTTTCCAGCTCTTACTTTCTTGTCGGATTTAGCAATAGTGTAAAGATCATCTAAATCTATGTTTTTAGGAATCCTTGTTGGAAGATTATATTCATCTAGAATATTTTGTATTTCGTTAGTTAAATTATCGTCCGAATAAGATAATGCTGAAGATATTTTAGATGCTACCACCATTCCAATGCTTACAGCTTCTCCGTGGAGTAAGCTGTTGTATGAAGTTGCTGTTTCCAGTGCATGCCCAATGGTATGGCCAAAATTTAACTTAATTCTATCTGTGCCTGTTTCAAATTCATCTTTTGAAACAATATCAGCTTTAATTTCTACGCTCCTTTTAATAATGTCCGTAAAAAAAGGTTCGCCTTTATTAAGTAATTCAGAAGAATGATTTTTAAATTTCTCAAAAAGATTATTATCAAAAAGTAGAGAATGCTTTATAGCTTCTGCCCATCCAGAATTCATTTCTTTTTGATTTAAAGTAGATAGACTTTTTGTGTCCATGACAATTAGATTCGGTTGATGGAATGCCCCTATAAGATTCTTGCCTTGTGTTAGATTTACAGCTGTTTTACCCCCAATTGAGGCATCAACCATAGATGCCAAAGTAGTTGGAATATGGATCAATTTGATTCCTCTGAGCCATGTAGCAGCAACATAGCCTATAAGATCTGTAGTAACACCTCCCCCAAGAGAAAATATAATATCAGATCTTTCGGCACCCTTTTCATGAAGCCATCCATATATCTTATCTACGGTCGATAGATTTTTTTTCGATTCATCTAATTCTATTGAAAGAGACTCAACCTTTATTGAATTAGATTCAAAAGCTTTAATTATATTTGTTCCTAAGCCCGAAAATACCTTTATGTCAGATATTAGAAATATTCTTGAATTATTAATTTCATTTTTTGAAAAGTTATATATTTTATCCAGTATTCCTTCGCCTACATGAATACTATAGTCACCTTGTTGAGATTTAATTTGACCTGCAAGTGTAGATTTATTCATGATTTATACAAAGCTTCCTTCATTTCTAAAGCAACATCCTCTATATCTTTCTTGTCCGTATCAATATGAAATGATGCTCTCGAATAATAAGAATATCGGTTTTTTGCTTGTTGTTCTAAATTTTCTATTAAGCTTAAATCATTATTAAAAAGCAGAGGCCTGTGATTTTTATTAGATTTCACTAATCTTGCCTCTATCTCCAAAGGGCTAGTTTTTAACCAGAAAGTTGCACCAAAATAATTCATTAGGCCCATTATGTTTTTAATTTCAGGCATGCCTCCTCCAGTTGAAATAACCAAATTACTTTTTTTAATTAATTCTTTAACAATCATTAATTCTTCAGATCTAAAAAACTCTTCTCCATTTTCCTTAAAAATATCATTTATAGACTTTCCATGCTTTAGTATTAATTCCTCATCTGTATCAATAAAAGTCCAACTAATTAAGTCGGATAATATTTTTCCGCAAGAAGTTTTACCTGAACCTGACTGCCCTACTAAAAAAATTAGGTTGTATTCGAAATTATTTTCCACCAAACTCATTGTGCGTGCTTGTATAACTAGAAACATTAGATATTATTTCATCTATATGATCTCCCCCAAATTTCTCCAATAATACGTCAGTTAAAGAGATGGCTAACATCGCTTCTCCTATAACGCATGCCGGGGGCACTTGGCATATATCGCTTCTATTGTATTGAGCTGGAACTTTTTCGCCAGTGTTTATATCAACTGAAGGAAGAGGGCTAGTCATTGTAGCAATTGGTTTTATAGCCACATTTACTATAATTGGTTCTCCATTTGTTACTCCCCCTTCGAGTCCTCCTGCATGATTTGTTAAATGTTTAAAATTTCTCTTATCTTTTTTATCTGGAACAATAACATCTTGAACATCTCTTCCTGGTTTCTTTGTATTTTTAAATCCATTTCCTATCTCTACACCTTTTACAGCATTAATACTCATCATTGCTTGGGCAATTTTTCCATCCAATTTTCTATCCCACTGGGAAAAACTTCCTAACCCAACAGGCAAGTTAAATGCAACAACTTGAAAAACTCCTCCGATAGTAGTTCTATCTTTTTTAGATTTTAAAATTGCATCAATAAATTTTTTTTCCAATTCCGGAGAAGTTGTCCTTACTTCGGAATTTTCAGCATATTGCCAATCAGCATTATTAATATCCTCTTCTATTTCTGATTCTATTCCTCCAATAGACAAAACTTTACTTTTTATATAAATACCGAACTTTGATAAAAATATCTTGCAAATTGCACCTGCAGCCACCCGAGCTGTTGTTTCTCTTGCACTAGCCCTTTCAAGAACATTTCTGAGGTCGTGTTGTTTGTATTTTAAAGCACCAGCAAAATCAGCATGACCTGGCACAGTATTAGAAAATTCTTTTTTATCTACAGAATCATCAACCGGGTAAGGTGACATCGCACTTTCCCAGTTTTTATGATCAAGGTTTTCGATCCATAAAGATATTGGTGAGCCTAATGATACGCCATGCCTAATACCTGATCTTATAACAGCATGATCTTTTTCTATTTTCATTCGGCCTCCTCGACCGAAACCTTTTTGTCTTCTTTGAAGATCAACCTTAATGGTATCTTCTGATATGTCTAATCCGGCTGGAATTCCGTCTAATAGAACAGACAATCCGGGCCCATGTGATTCGCCAGCAGTTAAAAATCTAAACATAATGTTCTCCTTATAAAGAGTTTATAGCTTTAATAGTAGTTATTACAATTCGCTAATGATTGATTTTTCCATTATTTCGTAAGGACAATTTTCGCCAGTAATAAGTTCTAATCCTTCTATAGCTTGGTGAATGAGCATTGATATCCCTGTTATAGCTTTTCCTCCACAATTTTCTATTGCGTTTAAAAAAGGAGTTTTTATAGGGGAATAAACAAGATCAAAGCCAATAATATCATTATTTAACTTGATATCATTAATAATTGAATTGTTTGGGGCTGGGCCGCTACTCATGCCAAGTGATGTTGTATTAATTATTAGATTGGCTTCTTTTATTAATTTTTCTGAATGAATACTGCCAATTTCAGAAGTGATTATGTTTGAGTTGGGGTATTTAGCAGAAATATCCTCTGCATTCTTGATTGTCCTGTTAATTATTGATAATTTTTTAGACCCATTTGAAATAAGAGATTCAACTGCAGCTTTTGATGACCCTCCTGCACCTATAACAACAATATTTATTTTGCCTAATGACTTTTTTATTGATTCAGGTAATGAGTTGTGAAAACCAATATGATCTGTATTAAAACCTATTATTTTGTCATTTTCTACTTTGAACCAATTAATTGCACCAATTCGTTTTACACTATCGTGCAAATCTGAGCAATAATCAAATAGTTTTTCTTTAAAAGGAATTGTTACGCAGCCACCTATAATTTGATTTTTTTCTAAATTTGAGAAAAAGCCTGACAAAGTAAATTGATCGATTTCCCATTTCTCAAATTCCAAATTTAATTTTAGATGCTTTATGGCCGCATTATGCATAATTGGAGACAGGGAGTGCGACAAGGGATTTCCCAAAATTCCAATTTTTTTCATGCTTTCCTAGCCTTTTTTTCTAAAAAACTATTTAAAATGATGGTTGCAGAAGCATCATCAACATATTTATTCTTTGAATTTGGGTTTATAGCTTTTTTTGCTTGTAAAGTTGAAAGCCTTTCATCTTCTAAAATAACTTTTAAATTAGTTTCTTCTTCTAAGATATCTTTAAATCTAATAACTTCTTCTGCTTTAAACCCCCTTATGTTTTTCATAGTTATTGGCAACCCTAAAACTATCATTTCAACCTTAAGTTCTGAAATAATATTTTTTAATTTTTTTAGAGCATCTTCTATTTTTTTATATGAAATTATTGAATGAGGAATAGCCATTTTTCCATCCAAAACAGAAAAAGATACCCCAATTCTTCTTTCTCCATAATCAAGACCAAGGATATTATTTATTTTATTTAAGTCCATCTTTGATTAGAGTTCGAGTTAATTCAATTGCTTCTTTAATACCTTTTATATTAGATCCACCTGCCTGAGCGATGCCTGGCTTTCCACCACCACCACCACCAATTATTGACCCAAGTTCTTTTATTATTTTTTGTGAATCAAGTTTGTTAGTTAAGTTTTTATTAATTGCAATTACTATTGTTAATTTGTTTTCGTCAATTGAGAACAATGCAACAACCCCACTTATTCTTTCCTTTAATTGTTCAGCAATATTTCTGATTTCTTTAGCGTCTAAATTAACTTCTTGAATAATACAGTTTATATCGTTAAATTTTTCTATTTTTTCAACTAAATTATTAATTAATTTGTTTGCATCCTTATTGCCAGTTGAGCCTAATTCTTTTTTTAGTTCCTTTATTTGTTTATTAAACTGCATAATTTTAGATGTAATTTCATTTGTTGATACGTTTAAGTCACTAGATATGGATCTCAGTAAATCAAATTGTTTTTTTGCATAATTTTCTGCATTTATACCAGTCACAGCTTCTATTCTTCTGACACCTGATGCAATACTAGATTCAGAAATAATATAAAATGATCCAATTTCTCCGGTATACTCGCAATGTGTTCCTCCGCATAATTCATAGCTAAATTTAGACCCATTTGATATTTCCACAGTTCTTACATCTTTTCCATATTTATCTCCAAAGAAGGCAATCGCTCCATTATTTATAGCTTCTGAATATGAAGTTTCATGTTTTTTAACAGGCAAGTTAGCTCGAATTTTTGAATTCATTAATTTTTCAACTGAATCTATTTCTTCTTTAGACATTTTATTAAGATGAGTAAAATCAAACCTAAGTCTGTCTGGTGATACTAGAGACCCTTGTTGATGAACATGCTTTCCTAATATTTCTCTTAAAGAAGCATGTAATAAATGTGTACCAGTATGATTCCTCTTTGATCCATTTCTGAGATCAATATCAACTGTTGATGTTAAATTATCTCCCTTAGAAATAACTCCTTTTTTAACTATGCATTTATGAAATATATATCCATCTACCTCTGAGGTTGTGTCTAAAACTTCTAGTGACGTTTTTTCATTTGATAATAACCCTTTATCACCAACTTGACCCCCGCCTTCTGGATAAAACGGAGTTTCATCTAATATTAAATATACCTCTTCGTCCTTTTGGGCACTATTTATTTTTTTAGAAAGATCCTTTTCTATGAGAGCAATAACTTTAGATTTAGATGTAGTATCAATATAACCTTTAAAATCAGTTTTATTAATTTTTAACTCAGTCATCAAATTAACTAAGCTTTTGTCTCCCCCAAAATCACTAGTAGTTTTTGATAATTTTTGTAGGTTGGACATTAAATTATCAAATTTTTGTTTATTAAGAATAAGGTTTTGTTGAGAGCAATATTCTAATGTGACTTCATAAGGAAAGCCAAGGGTGTCATATAAATAACAAACCTCTAAATAGGAAATTTCATTTCCCCATGAGGTAGTTGTTATATTTTTTCTCAATAAAGAAAAATATTTTTTATTGGCAATGTTGAGCGCCTCTCCTAATTTTAATTCTTTTTGAAGTAAATCACTGATTATTCCTTGTCTGCCTATTTCGCTTTCTATAAATTTAATTATAAATTTTTCATCATCTTTGTTTTCAGAATCAATTTTTTTTATTTGTTTTTCCAATTTAACTCTATCTGATGAAAAATCTTCTAAAATTTTTGAACCTGTTCTTAATGTTTTTGAAAAACTAGCACATTCATTTTCAAGCACTTTTTTTATGAAACTCAGGTTATCTGATAATTCAGGATAAAAATCAGACATATTTTTAGCAATTATTTCAGCTAAATCTATTAAAAAATCTTCTTTTAAGTTTAGTTCTAGGCCGTATCTCATAGCTTTCCTAATCAATCTCCTGAGTATGTACCCCCTGCCTATATTTTCAGGTATCACACCATCAGCTATCAAAAATGTTGCAGACCTGGAATGCTCTGCTAAAACTGCTATTGCTTTGTCAGAAGTTGTAGAGCCTATTTTTTTGTCTATTTGCCATTTGTAGCCTGAGGCATCCTCAATTTTCTTTATTACATCTTGAAAAAGATCAGTTTCATATATAGAATTCTTGCCTTGCAATATTGTTGCAACTCTTTCTAGGCCCATTCCAGTATCAATATTTTTTTTAGGTAACTCTTTTCTTGTGCCATCTAAATTGTGATAAAACTGTGTAAATACTAAATTGTAAAGTTCAACAAAATCTTCATGAACATTAGGCCCCCAAGATTTTGATTTAGAAAGTTTTTTGAAATTATTTTCTTTTTCATTACCAACATAATAATGAAGTTCGCTACAAGGACCACAGGGCCCTTCGTCACCCGCAGGCCCCCACCAATTATCCTTGTCATCAAAAAAGTAAATTTTTTCTTTTGGTATACCTAGATTTTCCCATATTTTTGCACAATCTTTATCATCATTGTGCACAGTAATAAATATTTTTTCATATTTAAAACCTAAATGCTTTGTCATTAATTCTAATGCCCATTTACATGCGTCTTCCTTGAAGTAATTTCCAAAAGAAAAGTTTCCCAGCATTTCAAATAATGTTAGGTGAGTTGTGTCTCCAACCTCATCTATATCTGTTGTCCTGAATGATTTTTGGGCTGTAGCTATTCTTTCACTAGGAGGCTCGGATTCCCCAGAAAAATATGATTTAAACTGAGCCATTCCTGAATTAGTAAGGAGTAATGTTGGATCGTTGGATGGTATTAATGAAGAAGGTGGATGAATAAGGTGGTCTTTTGAATTAAAAAAATCTAAAAATATTTTTCTTATTTCACTGGAACTTTTTGATTTCATATTAATTTTTTATCTAAGTAATGCTGTCTTTGTCCCAAATTGTAGCAAATTCGCCCTGCTGACCTGTAATTAGATCATAAAGATCATTATTTTTTGATTTATCAATTATATTTTTTTCTTTAAGGGACAATTGAAATAAAGTCTCAGACATCTCTTCTAATGATTCTTTGCTAAACCTATCTTTATATATAATTGATATTGCTGACATTAATTCTTTTTTATTAAAGCTTAGGACTTGTCCAGAAAAGAAGAAAATCGAAATTAATTCCTGAGATATTTCTTCAAAATACCCAAATTCATCTTTAATTGAATCCATTATTCTTGAAATCGTTTCATCTCTTAATATGGTTTCAATTTTTTCTGGGACTCCATTTGGACTAAGTATTGAAAATCTACCCGACCTTATTTCTTCACTAAATTTTGATTCAATAGAATCATAAAAATCATCGTTAAACATAATTTTAGAATTTAAAGTGATTATATTTTTAGTGGAATCTATAGAATTTAGTAATAATATTTTTTCCAAATGGGGAAAAACACATAAAATTATACTAGGTGTTGTATTTTCTGATTCAAAGGACATATTAAAGTTGGTAAATTAATAAATAAATATTATTAAGATTGAGTATAAACTAGCAATAGGAAAAATAAAAATATGGATGATAGGTCCTACAGAGAAGGGCATCCACCCTACTGCACTTGCGTAGAATGCTTAGAAAAAAATAATAAAAAGCAAAAAAATATAAATCAAAAAAGTATAAAAATTACTATTTGGATCCTTTCATTATTATCAATTTTAGCTTTAATATTCTTAACTTTTATATAAATTTATCTTTAGAAAGACTAGCCCATAATTCCTCTGGCATAGCTTCATTTGCTATTTGTATATTATCTCTGACTTCATTAATAGAGCTCATACCCGGAACAACAGAAAAAACTTGAGTATTTTTTAACACGAAATTTAAAGCAGCAGATTTTAAGGAAACATTAAATTTATTAGTAGTCCTTTCTATATTTTTTGCTTTAATAATTAAATCTTTAGGGGCTACCTCATAATTATATGAAACCGGAGAATTAAGATCTCTTGCCAAAATTCCACTATTATAAGGTCCTCCTATGATTACCTGAACATCATTTTTTTCACATATTTTAATAAATTCAGATGATTTAGTGTTTTCCAAAAGAGTATATCTTCCGGCTATAAGAATTTTATCTAAGTCTATATTTTTCATAAATCGAATAGGCATTTCACATTCATTAATTCCGCAGCCAATTTTTTTAATTATCCCTTCTTCTTTCATCTTCATCATTTCTGGGAAAGCAAAAATTAAAGCCTCTTTTTCAAGGCCCCCTTGGTCAGGGTCATGGAGTAAAAGTGTATCTAAATAATCAGTTTTTAATCTTATTAAAGATTCTTCTACGGACCTTCTAATTCCGTCTGGCGTGTAATCAAATATAGGCTCTCCATAACCTTTATCTATATCAATTTCATTAATTTTAGAATTTTTTTTATTCCTTGAATTTCTTATTAGCCTTCCGCATTTAGAAGTTAAATTTAAGCTTTCTCTCTTCTTCCCTTTTAAGGCCCTTCCATACCATAATTCGCTTCTTCCAAATCCATATAACGGAGCTGTATCAAAAATTCTTATCCCAGATTCATATGCATAATCAATTATTTCAATTGATTTTTCTTGATTTACTCCGCCAAAAATTCCATCAGCCAAAATATTTCCAAAAGTTGCACCGCCAAGACCTAGTTTATGAAAATTTTTATTCATTTAATTTTTTTATTACTTCTTTAGTGCATTCAGTTGTAGTAGCATTCCCTCCAAGATCAGATGTAATACTGTTTCCTGTCTTTAAAACGCCTTTTACTGCACCCCGAATTGAATCTGCTGCAGTGTTTTCACCTAAATAAGATAACATCATTGCTCCTGTTAAAATCTGTGCTAACGGATTAGCAATATTTTTACCTTCTATATCAGGCGCACTTCCATGTGTAGGTTCAAACATAGATGGATTGTCGTTGTTTTCTGATATATTTCCACTTGATGCTAAGCCAAGCCCACCAGTAATCATTGCTGCTATATCTGTAAGAATATCTCCAAATAAATTACTTGCAACAACAACATCGAATTCTGAAGGCTTCCTAATAAAATCCATACAAGCAGCATCTATTAATAAGGAGTTAGTTTTAACTTCTGGGTAGTCTTTTGAAACCTCTTTAAAAACCTTATCCCACAAGACCATAGAATATCCTTGAGCATTAGATTTAGTAATTGATGTTAATTTTTTATTTCTCTCCATTGCTAAATTAAAGGCATATCTTATAACCCTTTCTGTGCCTTTTCTTGTAAAAACTGCTGATTGAATTGCAATTTCATCATCAAAATCTTCATATTGAAAGCCTCCAACGTTCGCATACTCTCCTTCTGTGTTTTCTCTAACAACAACAAGGTCTATCTCGCCAGGATTAATTCCATTTAATGGTGACTTTACACCTTCAAATAAAGTAGAGGGTCTCAAGCAAACAAATTGATCAAATTTTCTTCTTATAGGTAAAAGTAATCCATTTAACGTTATATGATCTTGAATTTTTGGGTCCCCTACTGCTCCTAAAAAAATTGCATCAAATTGACTTAAAATTTCCAAGCCGTCTATTGGCATCATTGTATTGTTTTTAAAATAATAATCTGACCCCCAATTAAAAAACTCGTAACTGAGGCTGAAGTTATTTAAAGTTGATGCATTATCCAAGACCTTACAGGCCTCCCTGACTACCTCTTTCCCTATTCCGTCTCCAGGAATTACAGCTATTTTATATTCATTCATTTAAACCTCCTTGTTTATTGATAACTTATTTAAATATATTGCAACACTAGCTATATCAGGTTCTTTAATATCTAATTTATTTGTTTCCTCAAATAAATTTAATGATAGAGCAGTTAATGGTAGATTCAAGTTCATTTGTTTACTCATTTCAGAAATAATTTTTAAGTCTTTAATAATATTCCTTATTGGAGCGGAAGAGTTTTCATATCTTTCTTTAATGTATATAGGCATGTTTCTTTCAACCATTTTGCTTCCTCCAAAACTCTTTGAAAGAATTTTTATTACTGAATTTATATCTATTCCGCAATTATCTGCAAGAATTGCTGCCTCCATTGCAGCAACAGTATTGACCGAAGTTAGGAGCTGATTAACTATTTTCATGGATGTTCCAGTTCCTGGCCCCCCCATATGCACAACAGTTGTGCCCATTTTACTAAAAATTGGCTTAGCCTTTTCGAATGCTATGCTGTCACCTCCGCACATTATTGTTAGCGTGCCTTCACGTGCACCTATTGGTCCGCCACTAATTGGAGCATCAATAAAATATAAATTTTTATCTAAAGATTTTTCCCATATCAATTTAGAAGTTTCAACATCAACTGTACTATGATCAACTATTATAGTTCCGGGGCTTGCTTCATTTAAAATCCCATCTTTACCCAAAAAAACTTCTAGTGAAGTTTCAACATCCGGAAGACATGCTAGTATAATTTCAGATTCATTAGATAGAGACTTAATTGTGTCATGGGAAAAGGCGCCTTTTTCAACAAAAGGAATTAATTTTGATTTTGATCTAGTAAATACGTTCAAATAAGTATCTTTATTTACAAGATTATTTGCCATTCCGCTACCCATATTGCCAAGACCTATAAATCCAACTTTACTCATAAAGCCTCCAATCAAATTATTTTTTATTAAATTATGATATTTTAATTACTGGTTGATAAACAAATTTTTATTATGAAAAAATTCTCAATTGAAATATTACCTAAGCAAAAATCAAAAATTTCAGAATTAAATTCAGATTTTTTTAAAGACGTTTATATTACGCATATTCCAGGTTCTTCTTTGAATGATTTAATAGATACTGCCAAAGAAGTTTCTGTCTATGGGCTTAATCCAGTACCTCATATACCTGCAAGATCAATTACTGACGAAAATACATTAAATGAAACTTTAGAAAGTTTAAAAGAAGTAGGCGTGAAAGATATTTTGGCTATAGGAGGAAGCGTAAAAGACAAGGTAGGAAAATTTGACTCAACATTAGATATGTTTTCAACAGGAGCATTAAATAATATTGGTTTTAAGAGTGTAAGAATAGCAGGTCATCCAGAAGGTAATCCTGATGATAAAAATTCTATTCAATCTTTGAAGAATAAACTTATTTGGCTGAAAGAAAATAAATTTTCTGCATCTATAGTTACTCAATTTTGTCTTTCACCTGAAATAACAAATTATTGGATCATGGAAACCAAAAAATTAATTAAGGATTTTGGGGAAGATGGAACTAAAATTATTATAGGAGTAGCAGGGCCTTCAAAAATCACCACTCTTATTAAATATGCTAAAGTTTGTGGAGTAAGTTCATCTGCAAATTTTTTAATGAAGCAGGGGCTAGATGTGACAAAGTTAATTAAGCATTCACCTACTGACTTAATTGAAAAATTAGATGGTTTTGATTCTCTGCATTTTTTTCCTTTCGGGGGAATAAAAGAATTAGATGATTGGTTATTAAAACAAAAGTAATCGAAGGAAAGTATGAAAAGATTTACTGTAATTGGAGAAAATATACATGCAACTAGAGTGTTAAGACTTAATGGAAAAAGAGTTTCAGACAATAATGAAGGTGTGCAGTCAGTAAAATATTACTCTGATGGAGAGACAAAGTTCATGACGATTCCTGATGAAATGAAAAAAACTCAACCTTATCAACAAGGCCAAGCTAAGCACTTTATGATTGCTATATGGAAAGGTTTATTTGGAGATTCTGCGGATCAAGATGAGTCAGTTGATTACATTAAGAATGAAATAAAGAGACAAGAGGCATCAGGCGCAAATTTTTTAGATTTAAATGTTGACGAGATGTCTCATAAACTTGATATTCAAATTAAATCAATGAAATGGTTAGTATCTGTTGTAGAAGAATACTCTTCAGTTCCACCGAGCATTGATTCTTCTAATTCAGAAATAATTCAGTCTGGATTATCTCAATATTCAGGAAAGCAAGGAAGGCCAATGATAAATTCTATTGCTCTAGAGAGAGTTGAAACTTTTGATTTAGTGCGAGAGTTTAATGCAAGCGCAATCTTAACTGGAGCCAGCGAAGATGGTATGCCAAGTAATTCTGATGAAAGGGTAATTAATATAAATAAGATAGTGGACATTTCTAAAAAGTATGATATTAATTTTTCTGATATACACCTTGACCCACTTGTTTTCCCAATTTCTGTATCACCAGAATATGGAGTTCATTTTTTTGACGCAGTAGAAAAAATCAGGGAGTTATTTGGTGATGAAATAAATATAAGCGGAGGGCTAAGTAATGTTTCTTTCGGATTGCCAAGAAGAAAATTAGTAAACGATGTGTTTATATATATATGCCTTCAAAGAGGGCTAGATAGCGGAATTATAGACCCATTGCAATTAAAAATAGACGATATCTTGTTAATGGATGAAGATTCTGATGACTTTAAAATAGCGGAGAATATGCTTATGGGAAGAGATGATTTTTGTATGAACTATATAAAATATTGCAGGGAGGGATAGATTGGTTAAAATTAGGATAATGTACTGGAAAGAGATACCTGTGCAAATTGAATTTTCTTCTTCTTCGACAAAGAAATCAGTTAAATTAGATGAACGGTTTCAGTATGCTGTTGATTCAATATCTATGAAAGATGGCAGCTATGGTTCTGATGATTATTTAGAAGGCTGGCAATGGATGGATAAAGAAGAGGTTAATGACGAATTTACACAAGAGTTAATAGATAGATATTTAGATAAGTATGAATTTCCTCAAGATTTAATAAAAAAAATTTCTCAATTGATTGATGAAAATTCAAGAAATGAGATGCCAGGATCCCTAGATGAATGGATATTAAATAATTAGATGAATTTTAAAGATGCATTAAAAACAAAAATAATTCTTGGCGATGGAGCTACTGGGACTTTTCTTCAAAAAAGAGGACTTGAGCCGGGAGGATGCCCTGAACTAATGAATTCTGAAAAGCAGGATGCCGTCATTGAAATGGCTAGTCGATATTTTGAATCTGGATCCGATTTTGTTCTTACTAATACTTTTGGTGGTAGTCCGTTTATGTTAAAAAAGTATGGCTTTGAAGATAAAACTTATGAATTTAACAAAGCTGGCGCTGAATTAGCAGCATCAGTATGCCCAAACAATAAATTCGTAATAGGTTCAATTGGCCCAACTGGCGAATTTTTAAAGCCTCTTGGTAATGTATCTGAAGATGAAATGGCAGATGGGTTCAAAAGGCAAATAGAAGGGCTACTAAATGGCGGAGTTCATGGAATTATTTTTGAGACTCAGATGGCTATAGAAGAATTAATTTTAGGAATAAAGACTGCTAAATCATTTTGTGATTTACCAGTAATAGGAAGCATGGTTTTTGATAAAGGTCCAAGAGGTTTTTTTACGATGATGGGTGTATCACCCGAAAAAGCTGCTAATGAAATTTATAATGCAGGAGCTGATATTGTAGCCACTAATTGTGGAAATGGCTCGGAGATAATGATTGATCTTGCCTCCGAATTAGTAAATTTTAGCAAGCTACCAGTTATGATCCAATCAAATGCAGGCATACCTAAAATTGTAAAAGGCAAAGTTATTTACGATGAAAAACCTGAATACATGAAAGAAAACTACCAAAAAATGTTAAATTTAGGGGTAAAAATTATTGGAGGTTGTTGCGGCACAACTTTTGATCATATTAATGTATTTAGAAATCTAATAAATGAAATTGATTGATTAATCTAATATAATATATTTCATGAGTTTAAGGCCAAGAGAAGTTATAGAGAAATATGGGTCATGTATAGAATTGATTTCTATGGATCCATTTTTTAAAGATATTACTGTTGGCTTGTTCTTTAAAGAGCCAAATATAACAGTTTATTCTTACAGCACTTTAGATGGTGTTTCTGAAAGATTAGCAGAAATTAGAGACAGGATTGTAAGTGTAAGTGGTGCCCTACCATCTAAGGATAATCCACATCAAGCCTCATTTCCTTGTTCAATGAAAGACGGTTGTTGCTCGTCTCCTTTGAGATTTGTTCTTAAAGAGGCTGTGACAAAAGACAGGGAATTAGATGTAACTAATGGAATCAATTGTAAAGACCTGAGGTCTGAAATGATGATTAAAGTTAATTTTGAACTTAAATCATCAGATAATGTTTATACAGTTTCTGGAGATGATAATACAGAAAAGCCAATTATACGGTATAGAGCTATTACAAATGGATTAATTAAATATGGTGGATTTGAAAGAATTGATAATTTTTCATTCAAGTTAAAATGTAATCAAAGAAATGATAAAATTATAAATCTTCTTTTGCCTTTAGCTAGAAATATTAGCGCAACTGAAGAATCGCTTGCAGCTGATGATGCTGCAGGACAAATGACTACTCAATCATTAGGGTTTTCAGCAAATTAATTATGATCGATGTAACTTTAAAATTAAATAAAAGGGAAAGAGTTTTAAACGCTTTAACAGGAAAAGATGTTGATAGGCCTCCTGTTTCTAATCCAACGAATGTTGCAACTGTAGAGTTAATGGATTATGTTAACGCCCCGTTTCCTGATGCATGCAGAGATGCAGAATTAAATGCGAGATTAGCATTGACTGGCCATACCGAATTGGGTTTTGACTCAATTGCTCCATATTTTACGATTATTCAGGAATCATCTGCCCTAGGTTGTGAGATGCAATGGGAACAGAAAGATAACTGGCCAACAGTGAGAATGGGAAACCCTATTTGGAAAACTTCAAGCGACATCAAGATTCCGGCTGGATTTTTAGAGCATAAAGACAACGTTGCAATCACAAGATCGATTCATATTCTTAGGGAGGAAGTTAAAAATGAAGTTGCTATATTAGGTAAAACTATGGGACCTTGGACATTAGCTTATCATGTATTTGGGGTAGAGCCTTTTCTTTTAATGTCTATTGATGATCCTGCTGAAACAAGGAAAATTCTTAGAAAATTAAAAGATATAACTGTGTTATTTGGTCAGGCCCAAATAGATGCTGGTGCTGATGTATTAGTTTTGCCAGATCATGCAACTGGGGATTTAGTTAGCGGAAAGTATTATGATGATTTCCTTCTTGAACTTCACCAGGAGCTTGTTGATGACTTAAAAGTTCCATTAATATTGCATATATGCGGAAGAACAATTGACAGGATGCCTTCTATTGCAAAAAGTGGTATGGCTGCATTCCATTTTGATTCAAAAAACCTTCCTGTTGATGCAATGGAAGCTGTTAATAATGGAATTAATTTAGTTGGTAATATTAATAATCCTGAAACATTGTATTCAAAGACAACCAAAGAGGTAAGGGAAGAAGTTTTTAGGGCTTTAGATGCTGGAGTTCAATTAATTGCTCCGGAATGTGCTATTCCCCTTAAAACAAAGATAGAGAATTTACTTGCAATACCTGATGCAGTAAATGAATGGGTTTCTAATAAATTTCAATCTTAGTCAATATATGATATAAATTCGCATTAGTAACATTCTAAAATTATGATAAAACACGAAGGACTTAAAGAAGAATTTAAATATGTAACTAACCCTGATGAACAAGAACATATAGGGGGCTTGTTTGCTAGTGGCGACATGTTAATGCAAGAAATAGCCTATAACTTAATAACAGGCCAGAATGATCAAGTTGGAATTTTAGTAAAACAAGCTTTAGATGAAGACTATACAGCTAACATTGTGCTAGATGATGGTCTGATAGCAGGAATGGCGATTGTTGGAGTCAAATTTAGAGATAATATTATATTTGTACCTGAAGTATTAATTTCTGCTAGGGCGATGAAAGCTGGCATGGAACACATAGAGCCTATTTTATCTGCTTCTGGAGTTAAGCCTATAGGTACAGTGATAATGGGAACTGTAAAAGGAGACCTCCATGATATAGGAAAAAATCTATGCATAATGATGCTCAGAGGCGGAGGATTTTCAGTTCATGATCTAGGAGTGGATACTAAGCCCGATGATTTTATTGATGCAGTTATGGAGCATGATGCAGCAATTGTTGGAATGTCAGCACTTTTGACTACAACAATGCCAAATATGGGCACAACAATCGAAGCTTTTGAAGATGCAGGTATGCGAGAAGAAGTCAAAATAATGGTTGGGGGAGCTCCTGTTACACAAGAATTTGCTGACGAGATGGGTGCTGATGCATATGGTGCAAATGCCGTAGATTGCGTTCAGAAGGCCAAGGATCTTTCTGCTGCTAAATAATGGAAACTAATAATAATTCAGCTGATAAAAAACGTGCAGAAAGAAGCCTTGATGCACTTTTTAATATTTTTAAGGAAATTTCAAATCATGCAGATGAGGTAATAAAAAATAGGTGCCCTTATAAAAACGCCAAATCAAGATGTACTGCGAAGTTTGAATGTAAAAACCAGCATTATATAAAAAAATTTGGAGAAGGGCCCGTCTGCACTGGATCAGATCTTCTTGATTATAGACCTGCATGGAGAACAGATAAAAAGATTAGCTCCTGATAGAATATTAATATGGGAGATATTAAATCTGACAATAACAGCACGCCTTCATTAAAAGGTAAATCACTTTTTGATTTTGCCGATACATTAAGCATAAGGGTTCCTACAAGTTGCGGAAGGACTGGAGAGTGTCATGAATGTATAATTCAAGTTACTGAAGGATTAGAAAATCTATCAGAAAAAAAAGACCTTGAGAGTTTCTTGGGTCCAGAATTTAGATTAGCGTGCCAAGCAATTATAAATAATGATAAAAATGATGTTAGTTTTAATGTTTTAAGAAGACAGCCCAAAATATTAGACAAAGGAAATGAAACTAAATTTTCGTTAAATCCGTCTGTAATTTTAAAAGATAATCAAGTTATATTTAGAAAGGATAATCGTGTTTTAAATGAAAAAATGACTCCAATATATGGCGTGGCTGTTGACTTAGGAACGACAACAGTGGTCTGTAGCATTTTAGATTTAACAAACGGTGAAAAAATTGGAACTTCTTCATTTGAAAATCCTCAAAGATTTGGTGGTAGCGATACTTTAAATCGAATATCTTACGAGACTACCAAATTTCCTGGAGAGCTGAAATCAGTAATTATTTCAGGATTAAATTTTGAAATTGGGGAGCTATGCAAAAAAAATAAAATTAGAAGATCATATATTTACGAAATGATGGTTGTAGGCAACACTACTATGAGAGACATATTTTTTGGAATTGATGTTGCATCTGTTGGGCAAAAACCCTATAAATCTATAACACAATTAGAACTTGAGAAAGGAAAAAGAGATTCGACATCTCTCATATATAACTCTTCTGACCTTGGAATTAGAATAAATAAAAATGGCTTAATTATTAGTCCTCCATTAATTTCATCTCATATCGGCTCTGATATAACTGCTGACTTAGTTTCTATATCAGCTGATACTCATGATGAAAATTTTATTTTATTAGATGTTGGAACAAATACTGAAATTGTATTAGGAAATAAGGATAATTTAGTTGCTGCCTCTTGTCCTGCAGGTCCAGCGTTTGAAGGAGGTGAAGTAAAGTATGCTATGCCAGGTTATGATGGAGCTATAGAAAAATTTGAAATACATAATGGAAAAGAAATATTTACTACAATTAATAATCATCCTCCTCAAGGAATCTGTGGTTCAGGCTTAATAGATTTGCTTGCTGCCCTTAAATCAAATTCAATAATTAATGAACTAGGGGTTTTATCTAATGGTGGAGATCATTATGAAATCATTAATACAAACGGAATAAATATTTCTAGGTCTGACATGAGTGCATTAGCTCAAGCAAAGGCAGCAAATTATTGCGGGCAATCAATAGCTTTAAAGAATTCTTCAATTGATATAAGTAAGTTTGATAAACTTTACTTGAGCGGCGGATTTGCAAATTATATTAATGTCGAAAATGCTATTAAAATTGGATTTATAATAGATACTCCAAATGCTGAAATAATTAAAATAGGCAACTCAGCCCTTCAAGGTGCAATTATGTTATTACTTGATATTAATTTAAGAAGTAAGTTTGATAACCTTGTTAAATCAATTAAACATATAGAACTTGAAACTGATGAGAACTTTTTTGAGCACTTTGTCGAAGGTTGTCAATTTAAAGAATTATCAATAATGTAAGGATAATTATGAAGATAGTAATTTCAGATTACGCTTGGCCTAATATAGATATCGAAAAAGAGTTTTTTAAAAGTAAGTCAATAGACTTAGATGTTGCAAATGGAAAAGAAGATTTAATAAATAAAATTAAAGATGCTGATGGTCTACTTTTTTGTTTTGAAGATATTAATGAAGATGTTTTAAGGTCTGGAGAAAAACTTAAGGCTGCGCAAAGATACGGCATAGGCGTAGATAATATAAATATTAAAGTTGCTACTGAGCTAGGTATAGTAGTATCTAATATCCCTGACTATTGCATTGATGAAGTTTCAGATCATGCACTTTCTTTACTTCTTGCTATAAATAGGATGATTTTGCCTGACAGCAGAATGGTAAAATTAGGCAAATGGAATGAAGTAAAAAAAGATAATAGAGTTTATAGGTTAAAAGATGCAACATTAGGAGTTATTGGTTTTGGACGTATTGGTAGACGTTTATCTAATAAAGCTAAATCATTGGGATTGAATGTTATTGCTTATGATCCATATATTAGTGAAAATGTTCATGACGGTGTAAACATTTTGTCTTTTGAAGAAGTTATTTCCAGTAGTGATATATTATCACTCCATGTACCTCTAACTGAGGAAACCAATCATTTAATTAGCCACAAAGAACTTGCAAATATGAAAAATGATGTAATTTTAATTAATGTTTCAAGAGGGGGATTAATTGATGAGAAAGCACTTTTAGATTACTTAGATAATGGGCGTGTTAGAGGTGTAGGTTTAGATGTTATGGAAGATCACAATCCATCTTCTTCTAACCCTTTATTCAAATATGAAAATGTAATTATTACGCCTCACACAGCATTTTTCTCTCAAGAATCTAGTGAAGAGCTTCAATTAAGATCATGTAAGCAGTTGCTTGATGTTTTAAATGGAAATAAACCAGAATTTTTAATTAATCCTGATGTATTAAATCATTCAGAAGTTAATCTTAATTGATGAATATTAAAAAATTTATCAGAGAGATTGAAGACTATCCGGAAAAGGGAGTGTCATTTAAAGATATAACAACTTTAATTTCTGATGTTAAAGCATTTAAGTTTACCCTTGATGTTATGTCAGATTTTATTTCTAATGATATTGATTATATTGCATCAATTGATTCGAGGGGATTTATATTTGGATCAGCTATTTCCGATAGATTAAATATCCCTAATATTTTACTTAGAAAAAAAGGCAAATTACCGCCTCCAGTAGTTTCTAAAGAATATGAACTCGAATATGGCCAAGATACTATAGAAGTTGGAAAAATTACTGTCCCTAAAAACAAGAAAATTATGATCGTAGATGATTTGATAGCTTCTGGGGGCACAGCAAAAGCCTCTCTAGATTTATTAGAAATGTGTGGTAATTCAGTTCTTGGAATAATAGTTGCGGTGAAATTACAATACTTAAATCCGGAAAAAGTATTTACTTCCCCTATATATTCAGTTTGTGAATATAGTTAACTTGAAGATTTATCGATAAAGTCTTCTATTAATCTTTTATATTCAGAAAGAATAAATTCTAGATTTTTTATACTTTTATCTAGATTAGTTTTTTCATCAATATCTATTGATTTTATTTTTTTTAGGTTTTCTAAAGTTTCTGAAATTATCTCCCTCATCAGTCCCCTATTGTTCCTCCAAAATTATCTTGATATATTCTTGCGTCAATTCTTGCGTCAATTACAGTTGTAACTTCACTATTAAAAGAAGTTCTTAATACTTTTCTGAAGTCTTCAGGATTATTGGCAGTTTCCCCATTTAATCCGCAAGATTTTGCAACACCAGCAAAATCAACCATTTCAAGGTCTAAACCATAATCATCATAGCCTCTAAAACCTTGCCTGTATTTCATTGTTCCTAATGCAGCATCGTTGATTATAATTATTGGCCATTTTAAATTACTTCTTTTAATTGTCTCAAATTCTCCTAATCTCATAAGCGTACTTCCATCTGCACCTATTCCAATTAAGGGTATTTCATTATTTGTAGCCAAGGATCCACCTATATAAGAAGGAATCATTAAGCCCATAGTTCTGCCACCAGAAGTGCCAAAATATTTTAAAGGATCATCAAACTTCCAGGTATTTTCTAGTAAAGCTATAAAGGCTCCGGTCTCAGTAAATAGCAAACCATCTTTTGGAAGAATTTCTTTTGATATTTCTATAATGTCCTGTACGGCAAAAATTGCATTGTCTGGTCTTGAAAACCTAGAATCTGTATTTTTATAAATTTGATTTATTTCATCTATTTTCCATCCAGTTTTTTCTTTTGAGTCCATTAACATTTGTACTATTTCCCTTATATTCCCTTTGCAAATTTCCTTTGGGTCACTCGATAATGTTTTTGACTCTTGGCTTGATATTATCTCTACTGTATTAATTTCCCCTTTTGGCCAAGGTACATGGGTCATCATTTGATCTGCTCCAATTAAAATTATTAAATCTGAGCCAGATGTTAGTATGTTGGGCCTACTATTATTTCCTTCTCCATATGCTGTTGAAACACCTACCCATCTTTCATGATTCTCTGGAAAAACTCCTCTTGCTTTCATTGTAGATAAAACACCCGCTCCAATTTTTTCTGCAAAATTTACTACTTGAGTCATTGCTTTATCTTTTCTTACGCCATCACCAATTAGTATCATTGGTTTTTTAGAATTATTTATTAAAGTAGTAGTATTTGTAATTTCACTATCATATCTGCCTGGGGACTTAATTATTTTTTCTGTTGGTTTGTATTTTGTATCTTCGGCCTCTATAAGCCCCATATCTGAAGGAAAGTCTATTAAAACAGGCCCAGGCATTCCGTCTATTGAAGTATTGAATGCATCTCTAATTAATTGACTAGGGTTGTCCTTTGAAAGAGTAAGCATAGATTTTGTTACTGATTTCATTAGCCCTTTATGATCAGCGTGCTGAACCATTTCATTTTCATAAGAATAATTTGGGGTTGTTTCACATACACAAACAACTGGCATTCTTTCAAAATATGCATTAGCTGCTCCTCCAGCTAAGTTGCCAGCACCTACACCTTTTACACCTAAACATAAACCTGCAGATTCTTTAATTAATCCATATGTTCCTGCAGCTATTGCGGCGGTGGATTCATGAGCTACATTAATAAAATGGAGGTCGATATTTTTACCACTATCCATTAAATCTAATGGAACCCCACTCCCAGGTATTCCAAAGAAATGGTCATTTTTCATCTCTTTTGCGATTTTCATAAAAAGTTCACTTAAGTTCATATCTTCCTCTTTGAATTAGTAATAACTAATATGATACATCAGTGTTATCTATATTTCTCCATAGATACCAAGAAGCCACTGTGCACCAAGGGCTCCAGATCTTTTTAAGTTTTGTAAAATTAACATTTTTTACATTATAAGAAAGCTTAATAGAGTTAATTAAACCCGCATCACCAACTGGCAATATATTTGGTCTATTTAGATGAAATATTAGGTACATTTGAGCTGTCCATAAACCCACACCCTTAATATTGGTCAACCTATCTATTATTTCTTTATCATTTAAATTGTTAATTTTATTGAAATTTAATTCTCCGTTAATAACTTTTAAAGATATATCTTTAAAATATTGCACTTTCATATTTGAAAGTCCGCATTCTCTAAGACTAATATCAGTTACTTTTAAAATTGATCTAGGTTTTAATTCACATAAATCTTTTAATTTTTTCTCTATGCTATTTGCCGCTTTTATAGATAACTGCTGGCCAATTATGGAATGCAATATTGTTAAAAATGGGTCACGAGACTTTGTCAGCATTCCACTAAGATTCTTATTTATTATTCTTTCCAAGACTGGATCTTTTAAAGCTAACTCTCTGGTTGCCTTATTCCAGTATTCAGGCATCATAATTATTTATTTTCTATAGGCTCTGTGCATTCCCATCTATCTCTAGCTTCCCATGCACATTGCATTTTTTTTGAGTCTCCATAAAAAACAAATAGAAGTATGATTATCCCTGTAATAATAAGAGGAATAATCCAGATCGTTCTAAATGGTTTAGAATTTATCCAGAAATTATATATAGTTTTTGAATCCATATTTTTATCTCCTTATTTTAGCCAATCGTTAAATTTTTCTTTTTGATAATTAACAAAATTAATATTTTGATACATTTTTTCTAGATTTTGATCAATAGTTTTTTGACCTTGAGGAATAGGATTATTTTTGAAAAATAAATTAATTTTATCTGCTAATTTAATGTTTGAAATTATCTTAATTCCTCCAAAAATTCTTGGAATTGTATTATCAGGAAATTTTTTAATTATATCTTTCCAGTTTTTTTCAATAAAGTTCCATGTTTTTTCACAATGCCTATAATCTCTTAGTGCATAAGCTATCAAATATGGAGCATCTTGATTCTTTATTTCTTTAGACAATGAGGCATCAAGTGTTTTTTCGAGTAATTTCGTATCTCTAAATTCTGCTAAAGAATATAAAAACCTCATTTTTTCTTGAGGTGTTTCTCCATCAGTATATTTCTGAAAATAATCTCTATAAGTTTTCTCATTTCCATAATATGCAACAGAAGCAATTGCAGATGCTGTAATATTTGGATCTGCAGAACCTTTGTTTAAATTGTACTGATTGTAAATATCATTTAGTTTTTCAATATATATATTATTTTCACATGTTATTGAGAGAGTACTAAATAGTATTGCTCTTAATTCTTTAATTTTTAAACCTTCTCCTTCTTTGGGATCTTCGCCTATTTCTTGAATAAGATTTAAAGCATAATTTTCAATTATAGAAATATATTTTTTCTTAAGATCTTTATCGGCATACCTTTTTAAAGAAGAAAGCCTTGAAACTATTAGGGATTGCAATTCTGGGTCAGTGTCTTTTTTAAAGTTAAGAGAATTATTTAAAAATATATTAATCGGAATTCTGCAAGAAACTGAGCTTGCCCATAAGTCGTCAATTAATGAAAATTTTTCTGATTTGTTTAAAAAATTTATTTCATTGGAGAAATCATTTATTGTTTCATATTCACTTCTATAAAAACCATTAGCATTTGAATTTCCTGAAATTAATTTAATTTCTGACTCCATGTTAATTTCACTTGATTTTTCTTCTAGAAGAATTTTTTTTGAGCCAACCTTTCCTTTTAATTTATATTTTATTTCTACAGGAACCTTCCATATAGTTTTGTCATTAGAATTATCGTATCTAAATGTTGATTGAGAAATACTAATAGAATTTTTCTGATTTTTAATTGATATCCTAGGAAATCCTGGCTGAAGTATCCATGAATTCATAGTTTCTCTTACTGGTATTGAAGAAAATTCTTCAATACTATCCCATAAATCTTCAGTTTCAGTATTAGAAAATTCATGTTTATTTAGATAGCTTCTTATTCCATCTCTAAAATGCTCTTCGCCTACATATTGCTCTAGCATTCTTAATACTGCACCACCCTTTTCGTATGTTAAAAGATCAAACATTGCAGTTGCATCATCAGGTGAAATCACATCATACTCAATTGGCCTTGTTGATTTTAATGAGTCAACATCAAATGCTGCTGATTTTTCTATTCCAAACTCAACCCATCTTTCCCACTTAGGATTAAATTTATCAACTGCTTTTGTTGCCATAAATGTAGCAAAAGCTTCGTTTAACCATATTCCATTCCACCATTTCATAGTTACCAGATCACCAAACCACATATGAGCAATTTCATGCATAACTACATCAGCAATTCGAGTCAATTCACCTTGAGTTGCTTCATCTTTATTCACTAGCAGCAAAGCTTCTCTATATGTAATACAACCTAAATTTTCCATTGCGCCTGATGCAAAATCTGGTATTGCTATCATGTCTAATTTATCGCCTGGATAAGGTCTTCCAAAATAATCTGTAAAATATTTAAGTGCAAATTTTCCAGTTTCAATAGCAAAATCAGTTAAATGAGACTTTCCTATAGCGTGCACTATCCTCAAAGGAACACCATCTACCATAACTTCATCTGTAGCCTCAAAGGGCCCAATTACGAATGCGACTAAATATGTGGACATTTTTATAGAATCTTCAAATTCATATATATCATGAGTATTTGTATTTTTTATACTCTTAATTCCTGTATTAGAGACAGTAAATAGACCTTTTGGAACTTTTAATGTTATTGCAAATATTGCTTTAAATTCAGGCTCATCAAAACAAGGAAAAGCTCTTCTTGCGTCAGTACTTTCAAATTGTGTAGTTCCAATTTTATGATCTATTCCATTTTCATCTTTATACCTGGAAAGATAGAAGCCTCGTAAAGAATTATCAAGGTTTCCGTGGAAATTTATTTTTAGTTTATATTCTCCAGGCTCAAAATATTTATTAAAATTAATAGATAAAGTTTCGTGCTCTTTGTCTTCAGTAATAGATTCTGATTTTAATTCATCACTTATTATTTCAGCCGTATCAATTTTAAGTCCAATAGAGTTTAATTTTATAGTGTTTATTTTTTCTTTTATTTCAATTGAAATAATCTCAGATCCAGAAAATTTTTCATTCTCTAAATCTGGTTCTATAGTTATTGAGTAATAACTAGGTATTATTGTTTTTGGTAATCTATATTTGTTTTCCATTTTTCTCCTTATAAACCTTGAATTCCTTTTATTCCCATATTTATTGCGATTGCAATCATTGCAAAAGAAAGCAATTTCATCATCAGCCTACCTTTTAATCTTTTAGAAATTATAACTCCAAATTGAGATCCTATTATGGCTCCAACACATAAAGGTAAAACCGCTTGAGTATCAACATTTCCGTTAATAAAATGAGTAGCAGAACCAAAAATAGTATATATAGACATAGTAGCAACTGATGTGGCTGTAGCAACTTTTACAGGAAAATTAAAAAAGTACACTAGTGTTGGGGTTCTTAAAGGACCTCCCCCAATCCCAAAAAAACTAGATATGAAGCCAAATAAAGTATTTACCGCTGTCGCAATTGGCTCAATGAAATTGTATTTATAAGATTCCCCATTTTTAGGATTAATGTTTCTATTTACTCTCCACCAGATATTATTTTTACTATTTACTTTGGTTTCTTCATCTAAAGCATTACTACTCTTTTCTGAATTTGAAGGACTCAAGAAAACATAAAAACCAGTTAAAATTAGCATCACTGAAAAGAGTAAATTAAAAATCGCACTATTTACTTTTTCTAGTCCTATTACTGCAAGAATAGCACCTGGCATAGCCGCAATGCTAAACAAAATAGCACTTCTAATATCTACAATTTTTAATCTTAAGTATGATATTGCTCCTGATATTGATGCTACGGAAACACAAACTAAACTTGTCCCTACAGCTATTTTATTTTCCCAACCAAAAATAAGTATTAGCAAAGGGCCTATAATGAATCCGCCACCCGCACCAACTAGAACACCGTATGAAGTTGCTAGAACTCCAAGTGAAATAAAACTTATAATTTCAATTATGCTTAAATCTAAAATTTTTTAACTCCAGGTTCTATCATGAGAATCAAGGTTAGTCCACTCGTCTGTGGGCTCAAATGCACCTGTAGGGTAAATTTCTAATTCAGTAGATGATCCCCCCCAGCCATCTGGATTTGTATTTAAATGTTCTTTAACTGCATCTTCATTAAGTTCTATCCCAAGCCCAGGGGACTCTGGAACTTTAACAAAACCATTATTAATTATTTTATCGGTTTCACCTGTTACTAAATCATCCCACCAAGGATTATCAACAGAATGCATTTCTAGCCCAATAAAACCTTCTGTTGCTGCAGCGCAATGAACATTTGCCATAGCAACTACTGGGGATCCTGCTTGGTGCAATGCCATTGGTATACCTCTTTGTTGAGCGTAATCACCAATCCTTTTCGTTTCAAGAATTCCTCCAGAGGTTGCTAAATCTGGGTGTATTATGGAAACCGCTTCATTATCAATTAAGTCCTTAAAACCTTCTAGTAAATATATATCTTCTCCAGTGCATACTGGTGTTGCAACTGAATTTTTTAATTGTTTCCATTGATTTGTATATTGCCAAGGTATCATATCTTCGTACCAAGCAAGAGAATATTGATCTAATTCTCTTCCTAACCTAATACAACTCTCCAATCCAATATGGCCAAAATGATCTGTAGCAATTGGTGTTTCATATCCAACAATATCTCTTACGGCTTTTACATATTCAGATATAGCTTTTATACCAGTATCAGTGAGTTGTATTCCTGTAAATGGGTGCATTGTATCCTGAGCCTCAACCATCATGCTCTTTAAGGATCCTCCGGTAGCGCCTTCTTCAATATTTTCTTCTTGAAAGTCATTTGGAAAAATTAACCCACCTTTAACTTTTTCTGCAATCCAAACACCTATGTCCATTTTAAGGTATGTAAACCCTCTTTCAACTCTTTTTTTAAGTGCATTACCCATTTCAATTGGGTCTTCCTTTGAAGGTGTATCTGAATAAACTCTTATTTGATCTCTATATTTACCTCCTGCCAACATATATGCCGGAACACCGTACGCCTTGCCCGCCAAATCCATTAATGCCATCTCTATTCCACACACACCTCCGCCTAATCTTCCATGACCACCAAATTGTGTTATTTTTCTAAATAATCTTTCTACGTCACAAGGATTTTCACCCATTAATCTACTCTTTAGCATTAATGCATAACGTGCACTTGCACCATCCCTGACTTCTCCAAGACCAACCAAGCCTTGATTTGTATATAATTTAATTATTGGCCATCTCCAATTATTTTCCCCAACAACAGCAATTCTCATATCTGTTATTTTTAAATCACTTGGACTTGAGTTAGTGTTAACTGAATTCATTCATTTTCCCTTCTAATTAAATATAAAAACCTAAACGGATATTAAAGCTAATTTAGTATAAAATCAACGAATGGAATTTTGGATTTTATTTTCATTAGCTAGTTCTTTTATGTTCGCAATAGTCAGCGTGATAGATAAGTATGGTGTTTTAGACCATACGAACTTATCACCCAAATTTCTTAATATGTATGTTGGTTTTAGTAATGCCATAGTAGGAATTATTGTGCTGATATCTTTTGGGGTAACTGATCTTTTTTCTTCTGCTACTTTATTGGCTTTAACTGTCGGAATGATACAGGGTGTAAGCCTAATTATATTATTTTGGTCACTTAAAAATAATGATGTAACTAGAGTTATGCCAATATGGAGTGCTTACCCAATATGGGTGCTATTAATTGCGATTGTTTTATCTATTGAAGTATTAACTTTTAATCAATTAATATGTATTTTTCTATTAATTTCAGGTAGTGTCATAGCAAATATTAAAATTGATAATTTAAAATCGATAAAATTTTCAATTAAATCCTTTTTTATTTTAATTGTTGGAACTTTATTATTCGGATTATCCCAAATTATAAATAAGGAAGTTGTTCAGATAATTCCTGTAGTAGAGGCATTTGGATTCAGAGGAATAGGAGTGTGCTTAACTTTAGCCATTCCATTCTCAAAACGCGAAAATTTACTATACCTAGTAAAGTATGTTTTGAATTGGAAAAAGAGTAAGTATATATTTACAGCAGAAACTATCCTCGCAACCTTTGCTTACTTAACTGTATTATATTCTTTAGTATATGGTCCGGTTTCACTTGTAGCTGCTATTTCTGGGACAAGACCTGTATTTATAGTTGCTATATATACAATATTAGGAATTCTAAGAGTAAATATTTCAGAGTCTTTTTCAAGAAACGATGTTGTGGTAAAAATCATATCTGCTATATTTGTTTCCATGGGGGTATTAGGAATTGCATTCTTTTAATAAGATCGGAGTAGCACAAATTGGCACAAAACATGGGCACGCTGCTTCAGTTTTATCTACAATTGTAAATAATCCAAAAGTAAAATTTTACGGTATATTTGAGCCTGATATTTCCAAAAGAAATGAGCTTAAACAAAATAATATATTTCCATGGAATAAAGTTAATTTTATAGATGATGAAGAAGAAATTTATGCACCTGAAATTATTGCGATTGCATCAGAAGGCTCAAATATAGAATCATTAAATCAAACAAAAAAAATTCTTAGTAATGGCAAAAATGTTTTTTACGATAAGCCTGCCGGAGATAACTTCGAGGACTTTAAAGAATGTATT
>PBNX01000025.1 GCA_002723375.1 Dehalococcoidia bacterium | reverse complement strand
TAGCTACTTCAGCAAGACTTACCAACCAAGCCTTAGCTTTTGATATTGTAGGAAGAAATGCAATAAAAAAAGATCCTAGGTATAAGGAAGGAAATTATTATGATTCTGAAGAAAAACCTGAGGATGGATTGGCAATAGCAAGAATGTTAGCTCATATTACATATGTCTCAAAAGATTCTATGAAAAATAAATTTGATAATACAAGATATGAACCAAAAGAAATTACTACTCAATTCGAAAAAAGGTTCTCGGTTGGAACTTATCTTGCATATCAAGGCACAAAATTTGTAGATAGATTTGATGCTAATAGCTACATAACATTATCCACTGCTGTAGACTATTTTGATTTAGGTGAAACAATTAACGAAATAAAAAATAACTTGAAAGAGACAACATGCGAATGGTTGTTAGTTAGTTTTTCTAGCGATTGGTTGTACCCTCCTTTTCAGTCAGAAGAAATAGTTAATGCGTTAGTAAGTCTAGATAAGTCAGTATCATACTGTTCAATAAATAGTGAAGCTGGGCACGACGCATTTTTACTAGAAAATGAAGTCGAAGATTATGGATTACTAACTTCTTCTTTTTTAAAAAAACTTTCTGGAAAAGAAAAAAATCATCAAATAAAAAATTCTGATCCAACTTCAACAAATATCTTCTTTAATAACAGGCTTGATCTAGATTTTATCTGTAGTTTAGTTGAAGAAAATGATCGTGTATTAGATCTAGGGTGTGAAGACGGAAAGTTATTAAATGAGTTAAAAAAGAAAAAATGTTCTAAATTATTAGGAATTGAGCTAGATGCTAAAAAAGTTATTATAAGTTCGAATAAGGGAATAGAAGTTATCAATTCTGATATTAATACAGGGCTAAAAAGATTTAATGATAATCAATTTGATGTAACAATTCTTTCACAAACACTTCAGTCCATTAAAAATGTTGAAAAAACAATAGAAGAAATACTTAGAATTTCTGAAAAAGCTATAATATCTTTTCCAAATTTTGCCTTTAAGCCCCTTAGAGAAATGCTCTACAGTCAAGGAAAAGCTCCAAAGCTCGAAGGCTTATATGGGTATAATTGGTACAACACGCCTAATAGGAGATTTCCTACAATTCTTGATTTTCAAGAATACTGTGCCTTTAAGGGCATTATAATTAAGGATTCTTTCTATATTGATTCTGAAAAGGATGAGTTAATTAAAGAAAATCCAAATCTTAATGCAGACACAGCAATATTTGTTTTAAGTAAAAACTAGAGTAAGTTAACACCTTTTTTATCTAGAGTTCTAATTTCTCTTGTAGTTAATTTAACTTTATATTTTTTGCCATCTATTACTACAGTTTTATTTTGAATATTAGGTTTAAATGTTTTCTTAGTAGAATTCATGGCATGACTTCTACTTTGCCCAAACTGTGGAGTAGCTTTCGGGGTTAAACCTAATTTTTCTCTTATATTCATAATTTCTTCTTTAAAAATATATAATAATTGTTTAGAGTCATCTATGTAACCAAAAGAGGATACCAATTAAAATCAATTATGAAAAGTTATGACAACTAATTTTCAAAAAAATGATAATAAGATTGTAGAAATTGCTTATGGTAAATCTAGGTTTAAATTAAACGTGCCTTCAGATTTTGATGTTATTGAGCCTGAATTTTTAGAGGAAGTTAATGATCCTAAATTAGCTATAGAAAATGGTTAAAAGAAGCCTATAAATTCCAAGCCATTAAGAGATATTATTAAAAGTGATTCAACAATAGCAATATCTGTATGTGATATAACCAGAGCTCAACCAAGAGAAATAGTCCTCAAAACAATTATTGAGCATATTGAAGATATAGTTCCTAAATCTAATATTAAAATCCTTATTGCTACCGGAACCCATAGAATCAACACAAGAGAAGAGCTTATATCTATGTTAGGTGAAGAAATAGTAAATAGCGTCACAATAATTAATCATACTTGTGATGAAAAGTCTTCTTTAATAAAAATGAATACCTCTTTAAATGATATAGATGTTTTTCTAAATAAGCATTGGGTGGAAGCTGATGTAAAAATAACAACTGGATTCGTCGAGCCACATTTTTTTGCAGGATTCTCTGGAGGATCGAAACTTGTTGCTCCAGGTTTAGCTGGGCTCCAAACAATTATGAAATTACATAATTTTGAAAGATTGAATAATCCAAATTCAATTTGGGGGGAAATAGATAATAACCCAATACAACAAGATGTTAGAAAAATTGCAAAAGAAACAGGTGTTAATTTCACTCTTGACGTAACTCTAAATAGAGATCAAAAAATTACCAATGTTTTTTCAGGTGATCTAATTGATTCACACAATATTGCTTGTGATTTTGCCAGAAAAACTGCGATGGTAGAGGTTGATAAACCATACGATATAGTAATAACTTCAAATTCAGGTTATCCCCTTGATCAGAATTTATATCAAACAGTAAAAGGGCTATCTGCAGCATCTCAAATCGTAAGAAAAGGAGGTGAAATTTTATGTCTATCAGAATGTTCAGATGGAATTCCAAGTCATGGAAAATTTTATTCTCTTTTATCGGAATTTAATCAACCTGATCAAGTAGAAGATGTTCTTGCTGACCCAAATTTTCATTGCCAAGACCAATGGCAAGTTCAAATTCTTTCGCAAATTGCAAAAAAAGCAAATGTCAATTTATACACCGAAGGGCTATCAGATGATGAAATAAGAAATGCATTTATGATTTCTGTTCAAAATCCTCAAAATTTTCTTAATCAAAAAATATTAACAAATAAAAACTTAAGAGGCTGTGTATTGCCAGAAGGTCCAATTACAATACCTTTTTTTAACTAGTTTGTAATGCCTATTTTGAATTTATAGTATAAAATATTAAATATATTTTTATTTATTAACGGAGAACTAAATGATACTCAAAGACAATGAATATAATGTTATCGGTACTAGACCAATAAGACATGACGGGCTGGAAAAAGTAACAGGTAGGGCTGTTTATGGAGCAGATGTCCAACTGCCAAATATGTCTCATGGAGCAATTTTAAGAAGCCCTCATGCTCACGCAAAAATAATTTCTATAGACACTTCTGAGGCAGAAAAAATGTCAGGAGTTTTTGCGGTAATAACTGGGAATGATTTTGAAACTGGAATAGATAAAGATATTGAAATTGGCGAAGGTATAGCTAATTTCAAATATGACAGCATGAACATAATGGCTCGAGACAAAGTTGGATATGTTGGGCATGCAGTTGCTGCAGTAAATGCTAAAGACAAGAATACTGCTCTTGAGGCTATAAAGAAAATTAGAGTTAAATATGATGTGCTAGAGCCAGTATTAACTGTAGATAGAGCAATGGAGAAGGACTCGCCTGTAATTCAAGAAGATTTTACAGGTGTAGATATAAATGGAGAGAGGTCTTCAAAAAATGTTGCTGATTATTTTCAATTTAATTTTGGAAATGTTGAAAAAGGCTTTGAATCCTCAGACATAGTTATTGAAAAAGAATTCACTATGCCGATGGTTCATCAAGGTTATATTGAACCTCATGTAGCAGTAGCTCAATGGGGAGAAGATGGTAGATTAAATTTATGGACTTCTACTCAAGGCGCCTTTCCAGTTAGAACTCAAACAGCTGGAATTCTTGGCATGCCTGAGTCAAGAGTAAGGGTGATGCCTGCTGAAATTGGAGGAGGTTTTGGAGGAAAAACTAGAGTCTATTTGACTCCGTTAGCAGCTGTGTTATCTAAAAAATCTAATCGGCCAGTTAAAATGGTAATGGATAGAATTTCTGTTTTTGATGCCTCGGGCCCGGCACCAGGTGGAAAAGTTAAAATAAAATTAGGAGTAAATTCAAATAAAAAATTAACATCTGCATATGCAGATATCAGATTAGAGGGTGGGGCATTTGGAGGCTCAGCAGTTGGCGCATCAGCAAAATGTGTATTCTCATGTTATGACATTGAAAATACCAAAATAGATGGATATGACTTAGTAGTTAATAAGCCTAAATCAGCAGCATATCGAGCTCCTGGTTCCCCGCAAGTTTCGTATGCAATTGAAGTAACTATTGATGAAATATGCAAAAGCCAAGGTTGGGACTCTTTAGAATTTAGAATTTTAAATGCTTCGACAGAAGGAACTAGGAGAGGTGATGGGCCAAAATTTCCAAAAATTGGAAACTTAGATGTTCTTGAAGCTGTACAAAAATCAGATCACTGGAATAGCACTAAACCAAAATCAAAATCTGGTAAATTAATTGGCAGAGGAATTGCTAGTGGCTACTGGATGAATGGCGGAGGTAAATCATCAGTTACTTTATCAATTAATGATGATGGAACTGTGGCTTTACTAGAAGGTAGTGCTGATATAGGAGGAACAAGGCCAAGCATATCTATGCAAGCAGCCGAAATATTAGGCCTTGCTGCTGAAGATATGTTTCCTAGAATTCCTGATACTGACGGAGTCGGTTACACTGGAATGACTGGCGGAAGCAGAACTACTTTTGCAACTGGTTGGGCTGCAGTAAATGCCGCAAATAATTTAGTTGATGAACTGAAAAATAGATTATGCATGATTTGGGAAATAGATAAAAAAGAAATTGAATTCTATAAAGGTAAATTTAATTCTAAATCAGATCCTGAACTTAATATAAATTTCAAAGATCTTGCAAAAAAACTAGATGGGACTGGCGGACCTGTAAGTGCGGTTGGATCAGTTGATCTTGATTCGAGTAGCCACGGTTTTGGCACCCACGTTGTAGATTTGGAAATAGACCCAGAGACAGGCAAAACAGATATTATAAAATACACAGCTGTTCAAGATGTTGGAAAAGCTATCCATCCTGCATATGTTGAGGGACAGATTCAAGGAGGTGCTGCTCAAGGAATAGGGTGGGCACTTAATGAAGAATATTACATTAATGATGATGGAAAAATGCTGAATTCAAGTTATCTAGATTACAGAATGCCAACATCCTTGGATTTACCAATGATTGATACAATACTTGTAGAAAATGAGAATCCAGAGCAACCATTTGGAGTTAGAGGTGTTGGAGAAGTTCCAATATGCCCGCCTCTTGGAGCAATAACAAATGCAATAGAGGATGCAATCGGAGTCCGACTAAATAGCTTACCAATGAAACCATCTGTTATACTAAAAGCTCTATTAAATAAATAGGAGGTTTTATGCATCTTGGAGCTGCTTCTATGTTGGGAGCAACCGGATCCAATGGTTCAGATAATGGTATTCCAAAAGACTTTGATGTATTAACCTTTACAACATCCGACCTCAAAGAGGTTTCATCAATAGGGTTCACAGTTCATAATTTGGTAATAAACAACCCAAAATCATTCTCTGAGGACAATATCAAAAAGTTAAAAGAGGATTTTCATAATAACTCTTTAATTCTTGGTCAGACAAATGGGAGGTATGGCGGAGGATTAGTTAGCCCAGATGAAAAAGTTAGGGAAGATGCTATTACATTTGTGAAAAACATGTGTCTAATTACATCAAAATTAGGGGCTCCAAATACATATTTAAGACCTGGAAGTGTAAACCCTGATGGCCCATGGTTACCTCACCCAGAAAATCATTCCAATAAGGTTTTTGACAGGCTTGTAGATTCCACACAAAAAATATGTGAGGTTGCCGAAGATGAAGGTGTAATGCTTTCTTTAGAAGGCGGATATGTTTCACCAATATATTCTGCAAAAAGAACTAAGGATTTTATTGATGCAGTTGGATCTAAAAATTTAGGATTTAACCAAGATCCAGTTAATTTTATATCAAATTTAGAAGAAGCTTATAATACTAAAGAATTTTTGGAAGATTTTTTTTCTTTATTGGGAGAGCACACCTTGGGAGCTCACTTAAAAGACTTCAAGGTTATAGACACACTTTTATTAAGATTTGAGGAAGAATATTTAGGTTATGGGATGATGGATCAGGTTTATTTCTTAAAACGAATGCAAGATATATGTCCTGATGGTCATATCTTAATTGAGCATATCCCAAGAGATAAATTTAAACCTTCATATTCTCATACATTAGAATTTTCTAAAAAAGCAGGCATAAAATGGGAGGCTTACTAAAAATGAAGCTAGATTTATCAAATAAAAATATACTGATTACTGGTGCTGCAACGGGTATGGGCCGAGCTTCGGCAATAGAAACAGCAAAACATGGGGCAAATTTAGCAATTGTAGATATTAATTCAGATGGCTTAAATGAAGTATCCCAAGAGCTGGAAAATATAAATGCAAATTTTAAATCATATTTGATTGATGTCACATCTATTGATGAAACTGAAAAAAAGATAGGTGAAATAGAGAGTTGGTTTGATGGAGGAATAAATTGCTTAGTTCATTTTGCAGGCGCTCTAGAGGGATCTGTTGTTGATATAGATGAACTTTCTCCTGAAACGTGGCATAGAATAATAAATATCAATCTTAATGGAACATATAATGTTACTAGAGCTGTTGCAAAATTTATGAAAAGAAGGAGGAGTGGCGTTATCCTTTTAACTTCTTCTGGGGCAGGTGTTTTGGGGCCAGGATCTTCTGCTCCTTATAGCTCAAGCAAAGGAGGGACTCATGGATTAACACTTCATCTTCAACAATATTTATCTGAAAATGGGGTTAGAATTCATGATATTCTTCCAGGAAGCATTAAGTCTCCATTAAAAGAAGGACAGCTTAGTGAAGCCCTAAAAAATACAGGAGATACTGAAGTTTTTAATGCTAATACTAAAGAATTAGGTAGCCCAGATGGTGTTGCAAAAATTGTAGCTTTTATTGTAAGTGATAACGCTGATTATTTGAGAGGAAGTATTGTTACAAGATGAGTACTAAGCCATTAAACATAAAAATTATTGAAGCTCCCACCCAGCATCATGAATGTAATGGTAAATGTACTGGCAAGAATGGTAATGACGGATATTGTTATCACGAAAATGGAACAAAGCATAAAGTTGGTTTGTGTAAGAGAAAACATAAATAATGAAAATTACTAACATCAGGTCTGTAAGGACTGAATACCCTAGAATACCTCAAAAAACTAAGCCCAGAAAAGAAGATAAGTTTGCAGGTAAAATAGCAACGGGAAGCCCAATGTCTACATCTTTAGGCGGAAGATATTTTCATAAAGAAGATTGGTGGGACAACGCTCTTATGAAAGGAGTTGGGGCAGGAATTGAAAGAGATGTTGGATGCATAGTCGAATGTGAAGATGGAAGCTGGGGATTTGGTTTTTCTGATAGAGGAAGAATTACTGCATCAATAATTGATGACTATATTGCGCCTAATTTAGTTGGAAGAGATGTTTTCGAGACAGAAAAGCTTTATGACATGATGATAAGGATTCTTTCTCCTGTTGGAGCAAATTCTTTTTCTACCAGAGCCATTAGTGCTGTAGATTTAGCTCTATGGGATCTAAAAGGCAAACTTCTAGATAAGCCTATATATGAATTATTGGGTGGATCTGTGACAGAAAAACTACCCTTGTATGCTAGCTCAAATAATACTGAGTGGTTAAAAGAATTAGGATTTAAAAATTTTAAAAGATTCATACCTTGGGGGCCGAGAGATCAATTATCTGGATTAAATAAAGTTGAGAAAGAAATTGCAGATACTAGAGATTTAATTGGATATGAATCAGAACTAATGCTGGACTGTTGGCTAAGTATGGACATAGAAACTACTGTAAGATTATCAGAGCAGTTAAAGCCCTATAAATTAAAGTGGATAGAAGATGCATTAATTTCTGAAAGTATTGATCAGTATGAAATATTAAGAAAAAGAATTCCGGAGCAAACATTAGCTACTGGTGAGCATTGGTATGGAGTTCATCCTTTTTTTCATGCAGCATCAAGAGGAATTGTAGATATATTGCAGCCAGATATAACTTGGGTAGGAGGATTGTCAGCAATAATAAAGATAGCTCACATTGCAGAATCAGCAGGAATTGATGTTATTTTGCATGGAGGAGGTGGATCTGTTTATGGACAACACGCCTCTTATGGACTTACTGGAATTTCAATGATTGAATGTTCTGGTCCGGTTATCACGCCCATCGGAGTTCCTTTAGAAGAAAAAGATAGGTTCCCTGGAACACCTATCCCAAAAGATGGAACTATTATACCTTCTGATGCTCCGGGCTTCGGATTAGAGATTAAAAAAGAGTGGTTCCCAGATTTCTTTAGTTGATAACTCTAATTTGATTATAAGGAATTTTGATTCCTTCATTGTCAAAAGCTATTTTTATTTCTCTTATTACCTGAGTTCTAACTTCCCACTGCTTTCCGGGCTGGGTAACGCCAACGAATTTAAGTCTAACTCCAGAGTCAGAGAAGGAAGTTATAGTCCATACTCTAGGCTTCTCCTTTATAAATCTGCCAATATTTTGATCATTATCAACTTTATCTCCAATATTATTTAATGTCTTAATTGCCTTCTCAAGATCTTCTTCGTAACTAACATTTATTTCTATATTAACTCTTGACCACTGACTAGTGAGATTTGTAATAATGTCTGTTGATCCATTAGGGATAATGTGAAGTGCTCCATCCAAATCCCTAATTAAAATTCTCCTTAAATTTAAATCTTCTACTAGCCCCGCCCTTCCTTTTATTCTTACAATGTCACCTTTTCTTAATTGGTTTTCTGCAATAATTAACATGCCTTGAATTACGTCTTTTACCAAACTTTGAGAACCCAAACCAACCGCTATTCCTAGTATCGATATACCTGCCACCAAAGACGTTACCGGGACTCCCAATATAGATAATATTGTCAAAACGGCAATCAAAACAACAAATATTCTAAGTACGCTCCTGATAACAATAGCAAATGTCTCAACTCTTTTCTCATTTTCAGAACTATGCTCTCCTGCTCTAGTTCCTGTATTCAAATAAAGCTTAATTAGGTTCGGCATTATAGTTCCTGCAATCCTCAAAGAAATATAGGCGAGTATAATAACTATTAATATTGGTATCCCGTTTGAGACTATTAATTGATAAGATGCTCCAATAGCCCAATCTAGCCCCGCATCACTTTCGCCAATATTTAAAACAGATAATATTCCAAAAAAACTAGGAATGCCTGCCACAACAAAAGCAACTAATATTACAAATATATTTTTAATGTTGTTTACCAGTTTTTGAGAATTAGGATCTGAAATTCGGTCTGGATCAGCACCAAGCAACTTCAATCCTTTAAATATTAAATATGAAATTACCCAAACTCCAATAATTCCAGCAATTCCGATTAGAATTAGCCAAATTCCCTTATCTATAAACCATATGTTGAAAGAATCTTGCATAATATTTATTAATATTGTGCTATTTTCCCAAACTCAAAATAAATAATGTGTAAAATACACTTATGATTTTCTTACGCGAAAATTTTAAAGGTTTATTATTATGCATCTCGATTTGTGTTCTTAGTTATATCATTCAATTTATTGAGATAAATATATTCAATGCAAAAATATTTGATGTATTAATAATTGCCCTAATAATTGGAATTATTGTAAAAAATACTCCTTTCAATATTCCTCAAATTTTTTCTAAAGATGATCAGGCTCCAAAATTTGCATCAAAACAATTATTAGAATTTGCAGTAATATTACTTGGATTTAAAGTTAATTTTTCATTAATAAAAGAAAGCGGATTGTCTTTAGTAATTCTGGCTATTATATCTGTAATTATGTGTATGATATTTGTTTTTATATTGTGCAAATACATATTTAATCTTGATAAAAGTATATCTATATTAGTTGCTACTGGTAATTCAATATGTGGTAACTCTGCTGTTGCAGCGATGGCTTCGGTAATAAAATCAACACCTAACCATATTGCAATAGCTATAAGCTTCAGTGCGGTTATTGGGCTTGTTCAAGTTCTACTTTTACCATTAATACCAGTTTTCACCAATATTACAGATTTTCAATATGGAATTATTGCTGGGCTGTCAGTTTATGCTGTTCCTCAAGTTGTTGCTGCTTCTTTCGTAGTGAGCACAGAAGCGGGTCTAATTGCCACCCAAGTTAAATTATTAAGAGTTTTAATGCTAGGCCCTGTAATCATTATTGTAAATTTTCTTACAAAATCAAAAAGCAAAAGTATTTCAAAATTTCAAAATCTAAGTACATATATTCCTTGGTTTATTATTGGATTTATAATTGCTTCAATAATTGGATCATTAAATTTATTACCTAATACATTAACTGACTATATTAGTTCTTTAAGCAAGATATTATTTGCAATTTCTATGGCAGGAATTGGACTCACTGTAAATATTAAAGATCTTAAGGGTTCTGCACTAAAAGTATCTATGGCTGTTATTTTTGCAACTTTACTTATGATAACAATTGGAGTTATTGGTATAAATTTATTTAATTTTGAGTAGTTCTTGAACCTTTAGTCCAATTTCTGTTGGAGAATCTGCTATTAATACTCCAGCGTCTCTTAAGGAATTAATCTTTTCAGATGCGAGTGCAGATTTACCAGTTATCACAGCTCCCGCATGACCCATTCTTCTACCTTCTGGTGCAGTTTGACCAACAATACTTGCTACTACCGGCTTAGATATAGAGCTTTTAATTCTCTCTGCAGCCTCTTGCTCTTTTGTGCCTCCTATTTCACCGATCATCACAATAGCTTCAGTTTTATTGTCTTCTTCAAACATATCAAGGACATCTACAAATGAAGTTCCATTAATTGGGTCTCCTCCAATTCCAACACAAGCGCTCTGCCCTATTCCTAGCTTTGTCAATTGAACTATTGCTTCGTATGTAAGTGTTCCGCTTCTTGAAACAACACCTACATTCCCGGATTTAACTATAGTGCCTGGTATTATGCCTACCTTTAATTTTTTATCAGGAATTAAATATCCTGGGCAATTTGGACCAATTAGTTTAGTTTTCTTGCCTTTAAGATATTCATTAACTTTCACCATATCAGAAACAGGTATTCCCTCTGTAACACATACAATTATAGGTATACTTGCATCAATCTGCTCTATTATTGCATCAGCAGCAAAGGGGGCAGGAACAAAAATTAATCCTATTTCAGGAGAGGTTTTTTTTACAGCCTCAAAGACACTTCCAAATATAGGAATATTTCTATTAAACGTTTCACCAGATTTAGTTGGGTGGACTCCAGAGACAATATTTGTACCAAATTCGATACATCTCTCTGCTTGAAAACTACCATCTCTACCTAATCCTTGAATTAAAACTTTATTTGAATCTTGATTAAGAATATTCATTATTTCTTTAGCTTTTTTGTTATTTCACTAGCAGCAGTCGGTAAATCTTCTGCAAAGCTTATATCTAGTTCAGAATTTTCCAGTAACAATTTTGCATCCTCAGAATTTGTACCTCTTAATACTACTACCATAGGAATAGATTTGTTATAGTTTTCAAATCCATTAATAATGCCTTTTGCCGCCACATCACATCTTAAAATGCCTCCAAATAAATTAACTAAAATTACTTCCACATCATTATCTGAAGCAATGATTTTGTAGGCTTCCTCAATCCTTTCTTCAGAGGCACTGCCTCCTACGTCTAAAAAATTTGCTGGAGCAGCGCCAGCTTTCATAGTTATATCCATTGTTGCCATAGCTAAACCTGCCCCATTAACCATGCATCCAACCTTGCCTCCATCAAGCTTTATATAAGCTAAATCATTTCTTAATGCTTTTAATTCAGATCGATTCATTTGAGTTTCATCAAATAACTCTTCAATATCTGAATGCCTAAAAATAGAATCATCATCAATTGTAATTTTGGCATCTAGGGCTATTACTTTTTCTTGGCTAGTAATTGCTAATGGATTGATTTCAATTAATGTGCAATCTAAAGATTTAAATATTCTATAAAGGTTTTGAATTATGTTAGAAATTTGCTGAGAAATTTTTTTTTCTAGATTAAGCGAAGATAATAAGTTTCTCACCTTGTATGGAGAGGGCCCAATAAGTGGGTTTACATGAATTTTCATTATTTTATCTGGAGTTTTTTCTGCAACTTCCTCTATATTCATTCCTCCTTCAGTAGATAAAATTATGACAGGACATTTTTCATCAAAATCCATTGTAACTGCAAGATAAAACTCTTTTAAAATATCAGAAGCCTCCTCTACATAAACTTTATTAATAGGGAATTTAGTTCCTCCTGACTGAAAAGTTTTTAATGTTCCGCCTATCATATCTTGAGCAACTTTTTTTGCATCTAAAGGATTATCAACGATTTTTATCCCGCCAGCTTTACCTCTGCCACCTGCATGGACTTGAGCTTTTATAACAACCTTGCCATTTATTGAAGAAGATATTTTTTCGCATTCAGAATCTGATAAAGCCACCTGCCCAAAAGGTATTGGAACATTATATTCACTTAAAATATTCTTTGCTTGATATTCGTGTAACTGCACAGAGATTCCTCTTTCACCTTCCCTTTAAAAAATTAATTTAATTATATAAATAATTATTAAAGAATATAGCCCTGCAAATACATCATCTAAGATAATGCCAAGGCTTCCATTCAATTTTTCTATTTTATTTATACCCAGTAATTTTGTAATGTCAAAAAACCTAAACAATAAAAAAGATAATAATATTAATAATATTGAATCCTCTGCAATTAATAAAACTATCCACATACCAATAAATTCATCAATAACAACAAAGTGCGGATCTTTTAATTCAACTCCATTATCTTCAAATTTGAAGCTTGTAGATAAAAATCCAAAAATTAAAATAATAATTAAAATAGACAATCGCGCAAAGAGCCCTAAATTTCCTCCAAAAAATAGAATTATTAAGCAAGGCAATAAACTACAAAATGTTCCTGATCCGATTTTGATATAACCTATTCCAAAAACTGAATAAATAGGTTTTAGAAAAAAATTTAATCTCATTAGATTACTGCAAATAAGGTAATGCCCATTTTAGTCCAGAAATAGTATCTTCGGCAGGAATATATTCACAGCCGATCCATCCTTCATATCCCATTGCATCTATCTCATTAAATATTTTAGGATAATTTAATTCCCCTGTTCCTGGTTCATGTCTCCCAGGGTTATCAGCAAGCTGCATATGCCCAATTATTCCTAAATTATTTTTAATACTATTAATTATATTTCCTTCCATAATTTGCATGTGATAAATATCATACTGTAACTTTAAATTTGAATGGCCCACAAGATTAATGATTTCTACAGCTTTGTCTGTTCTCGACAACCAATAACCAGGTATATCAACAGTATTTATTGGCTCAACTAGCAATTGAAATCCAGAATTACTCAATTTTTCAGAAGCAAATGACAAATTTTTAATTAAAGTATCTTGAGCTTCTATATCTGAGACACTGCTTGGAATTTTTCCAACTAAACAAGTCAAATTTTTGGGCTTGATTACATTTGCAAACTCTAGAGCTAAACCAACACCATCTTCAAATTCAGTTATTCTATTAGGGTCTGCTGCAATTCCTCTGTCTCCAGAGTCCCAATTACCAGCAGGTAAATCGAAGAGAATCTGGGTAAGGTTATTTTCATTAAGTTCATTTAAAATATCATCTTTTGAAAAATCGTACGGAAATAAATATTCAACAGATTTAAATTTTTGATTGGATGCCTGTTTGAATCTATCCATAAAATTCACTTCATTAAACATCATTGATAGATTTGCAGTTAAATTTACCATTTATTTACCTCTTTAAGTTAATTATATTTAGTTATATTAACAATCGCCTAAACTACCACCAAATTTTTTGTTCTACTGTTTCTTTGATTTCTTCGTAGCTCAACTCCCATAGCTTACTAGACAAGTATCTTTCACCTGAGTCGGCTATTATTATCACAATTTTTCCTTCTTTAATTTTTTTTGCAACTTTAATTGCTGCTGCAGTAACAGCCCCACATGAAACTCCTGCAAAAACTCCACACTTTTCCATTAACATTTTTGTCCAATAAAAAGACTCCTCCTCTCCAACTAAAATTCTTGAATCTAATTTATCAAGATCAAGAATTGGAGGAATAAATCCATGCTCAATACTTCTTAACCCCGGAACAACTTCTTCAGGGTGAGGAGCAGCAGCCACTATCTTTATATTTTCATTATGCTCTTTTAAAGCTTTTCCAACACCCATTAAAGTTCCTCCTGTGCCCAAGCCAGCTACGAATACATCAATACCAGGGAGCTGCTTTATTATTTCTGGCCCTGTTGTTTCATAATGGGCTCGCGGATTAGCTTCATTCCCATATTGATATGGCATAAAGTAATCAGGGTTCTCTTCAGAAATTTTTTCAGCAAGTCTTATTGCACCATTCGTTCCTTGCTCTCCATCTGAAAAAATAATTTCTGCACCAAGAGATAACAGCATTGATTTTCTTTCGTCACTGACATTGTCAGGCATAACGGCTTTTAACTTATAGCCCTTTGCTTTCGATAGCATAGCTAAAGCTATACCTGTATTTCCACTTGTCGGTTCAATAATCGTAGCCCCTTTACTTAACAAACCTTGTTCTTCTGCACTTTCAATCAGGTATTTTGCCACCCTGTCTTTGATACTGCCAGCAGGATTAAAGTTTTCAAGTTTTGCAAAAATTTTTACTTCATTAGGACTTATGTCACTTACATCAACCATAGGGGTATTTCCAATTGTTTCAATAATATTTTTATTTATACTCATTTTATTCCTCGGCTGACGGCATTCCACAAAATAATTCATAATCAATGAGTTCTTTAACTGAGGGATTATCTCCACAAAGAACGCAATTTTCATTTCTTCTTATTTTTACAGTTCTAAATTCCATGCTTAAAGCGTCAATAAGAATCATTCTACCTTTCAATAAATCTCCAACACCAAGAATATATTTTATTGTTTCTATTGCTTGTATGCTTCCTATTAGTCCTGGCAAAGCACCAATTACTCCAGCTTCTGAACAACTTGGCACAGACCCTGGTGGTGGTGGATCTGGGAATATACATCTATAGCAATTTCCTCCAGGAACATAGGTTGTTATTTGTCCATCAAAAGTTAGTACGCTTCCATCTATTAAAGGTTTTTTAGCAAAAAACGTTGAGTCACAAATTAAATATCTTGTTGGAAAATTATCTGCTCCATTTATAACAACATCATAATTATTCATTATATCTAATGCATTCTTTGAATTAATTGGCTCATCATGCATAACAACATTAATATCGGGATTATAAGCTTTAAGTGTTTCCTTTGCTGATATAACTTTACTCTTTCCGATATCTTCGTCTCTATGCAAAACTTGTCTTTGAAGATTACTTCTATCAACAACATCAAAATCAGCTATACCTATTTTACCAACTCCTGCGAGTGCTAAATATAAAGCTGCAGGCGAACCTAAGCCACCTGCCCCAATTATTAAAACACTTGAATTTAACAACTTTCTTTGACCTTCAGAGCCAACTTGAGGCATTATTATATGCCTGCTATACCTGTCGACTTGCTCTGGATTCAATTTATTTATCATTTTTCCCTTTCATAAAAAAAACCCCGTATTATCGGGGCATTCAAAATTACTTTATCTTTATAATTTAAATCAAATACCCTTCAAAATTTACAACACAAACAAAATTTTCTAATTTTAATTTCAACAAACATATTTATTTCTTGCTAATTGAATCAGCGCTGACAAATGATTTATCTTTGTCTGCAAGATCCTGAACCGTTATTGTCTCAAGCTTAGAAACTAAAGCCTGCTCAACATCCGACCACATATCTTGCTGAGAACATTGACCTGAAATCTGACATAAATCTGGAAATTCAATACAAGATACTGGGGCCATTGTTTTATTTAATCCCTGGATTACCTCAGCAATAGAAATCTCAGATGGACTTCTCTTTAATGAATAACCCCCATTAGGCCCTCTAATACTAACAATAAAATTTTTATCAATTAAATCATTAGATATTTGAAATAAAAACTTTTCTGGGACGTGCCGAGCTTTAGATATTTCCGACCCTTTAACTATAGAGTTTTCAGGTAGAGAGGCAAGATGAACTAAAATTCTCACTCCATAATCTATTTTCATTGGCACAAACATTATTTTCCTTTACTTAAATTCATATTAACATGTATTTAGTGTAATCATCTAGATTAATCATCTAAATATGTGCTAACATACGTCAGGCTATTAACAAAATTGAAAAAATGGATCCATTATCATTAGAAACTAAAACAAGAACCACATTTGGTAAAAAATTAAGATCTCTTAGAAAAGATGGAACTTTACCCTTGCACGTATATGGCCCTGGCATGGAGTCTATTTCGCTTCAATCAGATACTAATAAAGTGGTAAAAATTTTACAAGAAGCTGGAAGAACTAATCCTGTCAAAATAATAGAAGAGTCTGGCAAAGAGCACACTACACTTGTTAGAAATGTTGACCAGCATCCAGCCACTGGAGAAATACAACATGTTGATTTTATGAGAGTTGATGAAAATAAGGCTATAGAGGTTGATGTTCCTGTTGTATTAATCGGAGAAGCGCCAGGAATTAGAGGTGGTGCGGGCACAGTAACCCAATCAATATACTCTCTGTCTGTATTATCAAAACCATTTTCAGTTCCAAGTGAAATTCAGGCAGATGTATCTGTTTTGGTAGACCTAGAAGTATCGATTAAAAGAGGTGATTTAAAATTACCAGATGGCGTGGAACTAGTAGGTGATCCTGACATCTCTGTAGCGTGGATACAACCTCCAAGGGTTGCCGAAGAGCCTGTTGCTGCTGAAGGTGAAGAAGGTGCTGAAGGTGAAGAAGGTGCTGAAGGTGAAGAAGGTGCTGAAGGTGAAGAAGGTGCTGAAGGTGCTGAAGGTGCTGAGGAATCTAAATAGTAACTAATACTAGTAAAATTCTTGACTACACACTGATATTCCTTGAAAATTCATTTCATTAATTAAATTTTGTTAAAAATAGAATAAATAATCAGGAGGTACTATGAGTAACTCATTACTCATGCTACTTCTTGTGCTTATAACTGGAATAATATCTGGCTCTGTGGGTTTTGGAATAAAGTTATTTTTAGACCAAAGGTCTCAAATTGCATCAAAAAATGCAGCAAACCAGCAAATCAATATGGCTCAAGAGAGAAGTCAAGAGATTTTGCTAGAGGCTAAAGAAAAATCCCTGCAATTCAGGCTAGAATCTGAAAAAGAAATAAATGAAGAAAAAAGAAAAATACGACAAGATCAATCTAAGGTTGATTCTTTAAGAGACAATGTTGAAAAACAGATTTCAGATCTTGATAAGGAAAAATTAAATATTTCTGAACAAGTTAAATTTGTTGAACAACAAAAAAAGGATCTTTCAAACTCTCGTGATATATATGCGAAGAAAATTGAAGATGCTTCAGAAATTTCTTATCAAGATGCAAAAGATATTCTTTTAAAAGAAGCGCAAGAAGACATAGAACATAACATAGCAAAAAAATTTAGAGCTGCTGAGCAAGAACTAGAAGCTAAAGTAGAGGATCATGCAAAAAATGTAATTGCGGGTGCTGTACAAAGGTATGCATCAGAAGTAGTAGCTGAAGAAACTATACAAGCTGTTTCTATTCCTAGCGAAGATATGAAAGGGAGGCTTATTGGCAGAGATGGAAGGAATATTAGAGCTATAGAAAAAGCTACTGGAGTAGACCTAATTGTGGATGAAGCACCTGAATCTGTAACAGTTTCCTGCTTTGATCCTATTAGAAGGCAAGTAGCAATAAATGCTTTAAATGAATTAATAAAAGATGGAAGGATTCATCCTGCTAGAATTGAATCTATAGCTGAAAAATCAAGAAGGGATATAGATAAAACTATTAGGAAGGCTGGAGAAGATGCCACATTTGAATCCTCTGTAAAAGGCCTGCACCCAGAAGTAATAGACATGATGGGTAGATTAAAATACAGATATAGTTATGGAGAAAATGTATTGCAGCATTCTATAGAAGTTGCGCATTTGGGTTCACTAATAGCAAATGAAATTGGGGCAGATGAAAAAGTGTGTAGGATTGGAGGATTTTTACATGATATTGGAAAAGCTTTTACTCACGAAGTCGAAGGGCCTCATGCTGAAATTGGGGCAGATTTTATAAAAAAATATGAAATGGACCCTAAGATTGTGACTGCAATTAGAGAGCATCATGATTCAGATTTTTCAGCAGCAGAATCATTTATTGTAGCCGCCGCCGATGCATTAAGTGCATCAAGGCCAGGTGCTAGAAGAGATTCCGCAGAAGCCTACATAAAAAGACTAAAAGATATTGAAGAGATTGCATTAAGTTTTGGGGGAGTGGAAAATTGCTTTGCAATTGAAGCTGGAAGAGAGCTAAGGGTGATGGTAGATCCTGTTAAAATTAATGACGATGAAGCTGCATTATTAGCAAAAAATATTGTTGATAAGATAGAATCTTCTCTAGCTTATCCTGGTCAAATTAAGGTTATTGTTATTAGAGAGTCCAGATCAATCGAAACAGCTCAATAATATTGAATATTGCCGATCTACATATTCATACTTTTTTTTCTGATGGCGACTTAAGCCCAGAAGAGATAATTGAAGAAAGTATTTCTAGAAATATTTCTTATATTTCGATTACTGACCATGACAATCTAACCGGCTATAAAAAGGCTAATTCTATAATCAATAAATCTAGAAATAGTAATTTAAAAATAGTGCCTGGAATAGAATTATCAAGTTCAGTAAATAATTCTAATATTCATCTGTTAGCATATTTTTTTGACCCTAATGATAAAGACTTAAATTCTATTATAAAAACATTACAACTAAGGAGAAATGACTTTGCAAAATTTGCTATAAAAAAACTTAACGAAGAAGGTGTAAATATAAGCTGGGGAGATATAGTAAAGAATTCTAAAGGTTCTATAGGAAGACTTCATATAGCATATTCTTTAATCAGCCTTGGATATGTTAAAAATACCAATGATGCATTTGATACATACCTTCATAAAATTAAATCAATCTATAAAAATCCTTTTGAAATAAATGCAAAAGAATTAATTGAATTAATAAGAAAGGCAGGTGGGGTATGCTCACTTGCTCATCCTCACACAGTTAATGACTTAGAAAAATCAATTAATGATCTTTATGAAAATGGGTTAGTAGGGATAGAGATTGTTGAAAATAAAAAAATTAAAGATTCTGATGAAATAATGTCGAGATTTGATCTTACTAAGACCGCTGGAAGTGATTTTCATAGACATGGAAAAAAATCGTATCTAGGCAAAAACTTTTTGAATGAGCAAGAATTATTGAATTTCTATAATATTTCTAAAAATAAATTAAATGGTGAGATAAGTTGGAATATGTAATTTTTTTAATTATTGTTTTTTTCTTTAGTTCTCTGAATTTTTCTAATATCTATCTAAATAAAATACAAAAAGGTTCATCACAGTCATGGACAACCCATATAGGATCTTCGCATATTTGGAAATATCACTCAAAAATTGCTGGAGTAATAATTTTTTTTGGCGATAGTATTTTAAAAGGGTTGCTACCTATATTTACAGCAAAATTTATTTTTGATTTCAGTCAATTAGAATCAATAGATAAATATTATTTAATACCTATATTATTCACTCAAATAATTGGAAACAATTGGTCTATATTTATGAGGTTTAAGGGAGGAAGAGGAATGGCTATAATTATTGGAAGTTTATTAGGGATAAATACAATCATGGCTATGATCTTATACTCCTTGTATATAGCAATATACCTAAAAGTTAAAGATGGTGGCCCTGCCTGGATAATATCAATTGCAATTTCCTCTATAATTTCATTATTTTTTTCAACTACACTTTTATATTGTTACTTAATATGCCTTTTCTTAGTTATTGCAAAAAGAATCACAGGTAATTCGATTTCAAATAATTATAAAATAATAGTAAATAGAATAATTTTCGATAGAGATATATAAATGAAAACCTCAAATAAAAATAAATGTAGTTGCGGAAAGGAAATATCTACATTTTTAAAATGCGGAGACATAGATTGTGATAATTTCATATGCCCTAATTGTATGGTGCAAACAAAAACTGTACCGAAATGTAAAAAATGCGCTAAATTAAAAGCAAATCCAGCATTCACACCTACTCCAAAAGACCTAATATTAAGTTTTATTGTTTGTATGTTTATATCGGTTTCTTTTGCAATTATTTTTAGATTATTAGTAGAAATTTTATCTAATTTAATTCCATCAATAATCATCTATTATTTAATAATATTGCCTGTTCCAATACTTGGATGGATTATCGGAAATGTAATTGAAAGGACCTCAGGATATAAAAAAAGTTTAACTCTTGTGGTAATTGCTGGATTGAGCGTTGCAATAGGACACTTAACAATTTGGTACGGATTTTCACCCGACATCATTACTTGGCTATTAAGTTTAGTAATAGGAATTTATTTATCAATTTTAAAAGTTAAGATTTAAATCCTTTTCTAAAGAAAAAACTTCTATGCCACTTTCAACAAATTCACTTTCAACAACTTGAAATCCTGAATTTTTCCAAAATATTAAAGCATCTCTTTGTACCTCTGATGTACCTAGAATTAATTTGTTTGCTCCTCTTTCTTTAGTCCATTTTTCAATACTCTTTAGCAATTCTTTAGCTATGCCCTGCTTTCTATACTCTTTCTTAACACTTAAGCGTTTAAGCCTGAATGTGAAATCACTATGCTTTTCAGCACCTAAACAACCGATAATATTTCCATCAAATATTGCCACAAAAAATATCCCATTCTTAAAATAATGATCATAAATATTACCTAAATCTTCACTTAAGGATCTTTTCAAATAAGCTGATATACCATCTTTAACTGATTTGTTCCTGTTAACTGCTGTAGAAAGAAGGCCAGAAATAACCATATCCTGTACATGAATTTGATCATGTTTATTAAAAATTCTAATATAAAAATTATCTTTGCTCATAAGAAAAAAAATTTAATAAGAAAAATTACAATAATTCCATCAATTATTGCCGCAATTATAAATAGTGATTTTGGTAATTTTCTTTTCATAAAATCAGGATTTTAACGTGATAAGATAATTTAAGTAAAGTAAATCAGTTTATATATTAATACTATAAATATTATTTATATGGTATTAAATTATATAAATAGTATTAATGAAAACAAATTTAAAAAATAAAATAATTATAATAACTGGATCGAATAGCGGGTTAGGTCTTGAATCAGCAAAAAAATTTGCAAGTCTTGGGAATACAGTAATTTTAGCTTGCAGAAACATTGAATACGGCAATAAAGCTAAAAGAATAGTTGGAGAAAACAGCCTATTTATTCCGCTTGATGTAAGTAGCAGCGAAAGTATAGATAAATTTGCAAGAAAATTTGGTCATAAATTTTCTAAGTTAGACATATTAATAAATAATGCTGGGGTAATGTTGCACCCTCCTAAAAAAACGGAAGATGGAACTGAAATTACATTTGCAACAAATTATTTGGGTTATTTCTTTCTTTCACTAAAACTAATACCGAAATTAATATGTTCACCAAATTCAAGGATAATAAATGTTTCTAGTATAGCTAGTTATAGAACAGAAAAAATAAATTGGGATTATTTTGATCCAATCAAAAAAATTTCTTCCTTGAAAGAAAAGAGAGAGATTTATGAGCACACTAACCTATTTAGATTAATGTTTTCAATTGAATTACAAGAAAGGCTAATCAAGAAAAATATTCCCGTAAAATCAATTGCTTGTCACCCAGGAGTTGCTAAAAGTAAGCTTGGCAGGCACTTTTTTCTTGCAAAACTTATTTATGCTTTGCCAGTAATGTCATCGACAAGAGAAGGGGTTAAGTCAATTATTTATTCATCCACTAATTCAAATTTAAGTGGAGGAGAATTTGTGGGATTAAATACAAAAAACCAACATAAAGGTGATCCAATAATCGTAGATCCCAATCCATTAGCTGAAATTAAAACGCTAAGACAAAAATTATGGAAAATGACTGTGGAAAAATATGGGATAGATTTATAAAAATTTTAATCCTTAAACTTAAAGTATTGACATGAATAAAAAATTTATGCTATAATATACTTCAAGTTCGGTTGAAAAACCGGATTTTTTTTTGCCTTTTTTTTCCATATTTATATTTTCTTAAAAAAAACTTATCATTCATATATATTAAGGGAGATTAAATGAATAACTTTGATTACTACGCATATATTGGAACATACACTTCAGGAGGAGTAATTACTCCAAAGCTGCAAAGCAAAGGAATTTATATTTTAGGATATGATTCATCTAGCGGAACTTTTTCTCAGTTGGGAACAGCTTTTGAAAAAGATAATCCTTCTTTCCTCGCAATATCTCCCAATGGTAAAAACCTATATTCTGTAGGTGAAATTGATGATAAGAGAGGAGGAGCCCTTTCTGCGTATTCAATTAATGATGATGGCAGTCTATCAATAATAAATACAATTTCATCAGGATCTAATGGTCCTTGTCACTTATCTACTGATAATGATGGTGCATTGCTTCTAGCAGCAAATTATGCTGGTGGTGCCTCAACCATAACTTCCATTAATGATGATGGTAGTCTAAATGAAAATATTCAGGTAGTTCAGCATGAAGGTTCGAGTGTTAATCCAGATAGGCAAATGGAGCCGCATGCACACTCTATCAATGTTAGTCCTAATAATAAATTTGCACTTGTACCAGATTTAGGAACAGATAAAGTAATGATTTACAAGATTAATCATGGCACCAGAAAATTAGAAATGAATAAGCCAAGTTTTGTAAAAATTGACCCTGGAATGGGTCCAAGGCATCTTGAATTTCACCCTAATGGAAAAGTAGTTTATGTGATAAATGAAATTGGAGCTACTATAACATCATTTGATTTTGACAACGAAGAAGGTGTTTTAAATACAATAGAAACTATTTCAACTCTTCCAGATGGATTTGATAATAAAAGTTGTGCCGATATACATATAACATCAGATGGCAATTTTCTTTATGGTTCAAATAGAGGCCATGACAGCTTAGCAATATTTAAGGTTTCAAGTGATGGAAGAAAACTAGAAAAGGCTGGACATGAATCAACCTTAGGTAAAACGCCTAGAAATTTTTCTATTGATCCCTTAGGTAATTATATTCATGCAGCAAACCAAGACTCTGGAGATATATTTACTTTTTCAATTAATAAAAATGATGGAAGCTTGCAACATACAGGTGATAAGATAAATATACCGTACCCTGTGTGTATTAAATTTTTAAAGAGGTAAAAATGAAAATATATAATATTGATAAAATTGATATAAATAGGTTTATTCTTGTATTAATGGCTAGTCTACTCCTCATATCTTGTAATGTGACAAAGACAAACGATGAGGGCGAAGAACTTTCTAAAAAAGAATTAAACGCTACATCTGCTGCAGAAGAATCAAAAAGACTTGAAACAAAAGTAGATACAGAATCTCTAAAAGTTAATGAAAAAGAATTATTAAATAATCCCGAATTAAAAAAGATGGGTTCTTTTTCCGATAAAATTTTAAGGACAGGCATGCGTTCTCTTCAGCACACATATTGGGTAATGGCTGAAGCAAATGAAATGAAAGATTATTTAGACACTGCTGGCGTTGAATTAATTGGAGATGTAATTGTACCAGGTGACGAAAAGAAGGCTGAATTTTTAGATTATGGAGTAATAATGAGTGGCGGGCAAGCTTATGTGGTTACTGAAATGGATAAAATAATTGTAGCTTTTCGAGATACAGGAAGCGATAAAAGATGGGAAAGAATACTTAATATGCTTACTGATGCTAGAGCCACGTTGAAAAAACTTTCCTTCTTAGATGACCCTAAACTTGCTCAGATAAGCGCTCATGAAGGATTTGTTAGTGAATACATGTTATTTAGAGAAAAGGTTATAGATTACGTTAGTAAGCACCCTGATAAAGAAATTTATGTTGTTGGTCATAGTCTTGGAGGAGCATTAACGACACTTGCTAGCTTTGATATTGCTGCAACATTAGGTAGAGAAGTAAATGCTATTACTTTTGGTGCCCCAAGAGTAGGGATGGAAGAATTCAGAGATGCCTTTAATAAACTTCCAATTAAAATGTATAGATATGTAGTAGCAAATGATCCAATACCAAGAGTTCCAGGAATGCTAATCCCATATGAACATGTAGGAGAATTAATTCAAATAGACGGATCGGGTGATTTATATGATCTTGATAATGTAAATACTGCATTGTTATTTAGCACCAGAGATTTTACAGATCATCATAAATCATCTTATTACTTTGGGTTGGTAGGCTTATATACATATTGCCAGAATAAAGATTATGAAAAGTGCTCTGATAAGGATTACACAAGCAAATTAGCTAAAGCTGAAAGAGATTCCCAAGAGCAATTTTGGAAAAAAATTCCACTAGATAAAGTTAATTTTCCTGCTGACAAATTGCCAGTAGACAAAATTCCTGTTGGAAAAATGCTAGATCTTAAAAATCGATTATCTGATTTAGCAGGAAAAGCAAAATCATTAAAGCCATGGGAACAAATTCCTTGGGAAGATGTTCCTAGTGATTTAGATGCAGTAATACCGGAAGAAAAAATTCCTTGGGGTAATTAATTTATCTAATTGAATATGCCCCATCAACAGGTATAAGGGTTCCTGTTACATAATCTGATGCAGATGAAGCTAAAAATATTGCTGTGCCTGCAAGGTCACTAGGCACTCCCCATCTCCCTGCAGGAATCCTAGAAGTAATTAGTTCTGTCTCTTCAGGAAAATTTTTTCTTAACCCGTCTGTTAAATTGGTAGTAATATATCCAGGCAATATAGAGTTGACTTGTATATTGAACTCTGCCCAAGCAATTGCACAACTCTTTGAATATTGAATAACTCCTCCTTTGCTTGCAGCATATACAGGAACATGCCCGGCACCAAAAATTGAGAACATCGATCCTATATTGATTATTTTTCCAGCTTTTTTTTCTTTCATCTGATTAAAAATAATAGAAGAGAAATAATGGACACTTGTTAAATTTGTATCCATAACTACCTTCCAGTCAGCTGGAGATAAGTCATGGGGAGCCTTCCTTATAGTTGTTCCAGCATTATTCACTAATATATCTATTGTGCCAAATTCATTATTAACTTCATTAATGCACTCATTCACAGATTCATAGCTTGTTACATCGCATAAAAAATATTTTGCATCTCCTCCATTATTAGTTATTTTTTCTTGGGCTTTTTTGCATTTAGCTTCATCTCTTCCAACTATTGCCACTCTTGCGCCAAAATCAGCAAAGCCATTGGCAATACCCTCTCCTATACCTCCATTTCCACCTGTAATTAATGAAACTTTATCTTTTAGATCAAACAAATTATTCTCCTACTTGAGTTTTAAAATTACCTAAAGGATATTTAAACAATGGAATCTAATCAATCCTTAGATGGAATAAAAGTTATTGACTGTAGCCAAATTCTTGCGGGTCCTTTTTGTTCTATGTTATTAGCCGATCATGGAGCAGATGTAATAAAAATAGAAAAACCTAATGGTGGTGATGACGTAAGAACATGGGGACCTCCGTTTATTGGAAAAGATTCTTCTGCATTTGTTCAGCTAAATAGAAATAAAAGGAGCATCTCATTAGATATAAAATCTCAAGAAGGGAAAATCATTTTAAATAAATTGCTTGCTGATGCTGATGTTCTAATTGAAAATTCCAGGGTTGGTACTATGCAGAAATTAGGATTTGGATATGAAGATGTGAAGAAAATAAACCCAAAGATAATTTATTGTTCTATTTCAGGATTTGGAACAACTGGACCTTATTCAAAAAGAGGCGGATTTGATTTGATTGCCCAAGGTATGAGCGGGTTAATGAGCATAACTGGACACAAAGATGCAGCACCTGTAAAAGTAGGGGTTCCCATTGCGGATTTAAATACAGGAATGTTTGCTATGCAGGGAATACTTTCTGCATATATCCATAGACTTAAAGGAGGTGAAGGCCAGTTTTTAGAGGTATCGTTATTAGAATCGGCATTGGCCTATACCTTGTATGAAAGCAGTATTTATTTCACAACAGGATCTATATCTGAACCTGATGGTTCAGCTCATAGACTTACAGCTCCTTATCAAGCATTTAAAACTAAGGATGGGTACATCAATTTGGGTGCCGCAAATCAGCCAAACTGGGAAAGATTCGTTGATGTAATTGGAATGAGCAAATTAAAAGAAGATAAGAAGTTTAAGACTTCAGATATGAGGCAAATCAATAGGAAAGATCTTGAAGCAATACTAGAAAAAGTTTTCTCCACTAAAAATAGTGAGGAATGGATATCAATACTGCTAGATAATGGGATACCTGCTGGGCCCATTTATAATATGAAAGAAGTTTGGGAAGACGAACAAGTAAAAAATAGAAATATGAATGTGAAGATAGATCACCCAAATCTTAAAGGTAGTCAAAATATAGGAGTTATAGCAAAACTACAATCTACCCCTGGTAAAATAAAAAAACCTGCGCCGTTATACGGTGAGCACACAGAAGAAATCTTAAAAGAACTAAATTACACGGAATCCGAAATCTCTGACTTAATCAAGAATAAGATAGCAGG
>PBNX01000024.1 GCA_002723375.1 Dehalococcoidia bacterium | reverse complement strand
TTCGGAAAAAACACCTGAAGGCCAAGACTAAATTAGTTATGGGCGATTAGCTCAGTTGGTTAGAGTGCAGCGTTGACATCGCTGAGGTCGTAGGTTCGAATCCTTCATCGCCCACCATAATATATGGAAGAAACTATAGAAAATATCAGATATAAAATAAGGCACTCAACTGCACACGTAATGGCTGAAGCCGTGACTAATTTATTTCCTGGCACAAAAATTGGAATGGGGCCACCTACAGAAAATGGTTTCTATTATGACTTTGATTGTCCCAAATCTCTATCGCAAGAAGATTTAAAAATCATTGAAAAAGAGATGAAAAAGATAATAAAGAAAAAAAGTAAATTTTCAGGAATGGTTGTATCTAGAGAAGAAGCAAAAAAAAGATTCATTGGACAAGATTATAAATTAGAAATAATTAATGGCATTCCAGATAATGAAAAAATTAGTATATGGAGCCATGAAAGCTGGGAAGACATTTGTCGAGGCGAGCATGTAGATAGTACAAAAAATATTACTGCATTTAAACTTCTAGATGTTGCTGGAGCTTATTGGAAAGGAGATGAAAATAACACTATGCTTCAAAGAGTTTATGGAACAGCTTGGGAAACTAAAGATGCTTTAAAAGAGTATTTAAAAAAACTGGAGCTCGCTGCAAAGAGAGATCATAGAAAATTAGGTGTATCACTAGATTTATTCTACTTTGATCAACTTGCTCCATCAATGCCATTTTTTCTGCCTAAAGGAGCCTTTTTACTCAACAAATTGATTGAGTATATGAGAGATAAATATCAACTACATGGATATAAAGAAGTAATAACCCCACAAATTTTTAGCTCGAAACTTTGGGATATGTCTGGTCACTCAGAGCATTTTAAAGAAAATATGTTTTTTACAGAAAGTGAAAATAATAGCATGGGAATAAAACCAATGAATTGTCCTTCTCATTATCTTTTATTTAGATCTCAACTACATTCTTACAAAGATCTCCCTTTAAGATATGCTGACTTTGGAAGGCTTCATAGAAATGAAAGGTCGGGCGTCTCCCATGGTCTAACAAGAGTAAAATCTTTTTCTCAAGATGACTCTCATATTTTTTGTAGCTTTAATCAAATCGAAGGAGAAGTTTCTTCTTTTCTAAAATTTTTAGAAGAAGTCTATTCTGATTTTGGCTTTAAAGATCCTACATACAACTTATCTCTTAGGCCTGAGAATAGGTCAGGTACTGACGAAGTATGGGATAAATCAGAGGAAATAATGAAGAGGATTTTAGAGTCTTCAGGTATGAAGTATTTTATTCAAGAGGGAGAAGGGGCCTTTTATGGTCCTAAAATTGATATTACTATTCCTGATGCATTAGACAGGGAATGGCAACTTGGAACTGTTCAGCTAGATTTTTTTGCAGCGAATAAATTTGGGCTAACATATGTTTCAGATGACGGCTCAAAAGCAGACCCTGTAGTTATTCATAGAGCCATTTTTGGCTCACTTGAAAGATTTTTAGGGGTTTTGATTGAACATTATGGGGGTCAATTTCCATATTGGCTAAGCCCGGAGCAATTTTCAATAATTCCTATTTCTGAAAATCATTTTGAGTATAGTTACAAAATACAAGAAAATTTAAATGAACTTAATTTAAGAGGAGTCACAGATAATTCAAGCGACAGATTTAACAATAAAATAAGAAAAGCCCAAATTAATAAAATCCCATTAATGATTATAATTGGAGACAAAGAAGTTGAAGCAAATAAATTCACAGTTAGGCTTAGAGATGGTTCTAATATCAATGAAATAGAATTAAAAAATTTCAAGTTTTTATCTGAATATACAGAAAAAATAAATGACGATAAAAATCTCTCAAAACTACTAAAATATGGTAAAGTTTAGATATGTCTCAAGATTCAGTAAAAATACACAGAGGGCTTGTAGGAGTTTACTTTGATAGAACAAAAACTACCTATATAAATGGCAAAGAAGGAATACTTGAATATTGTGGTTATAACATTCATGATCTAGCTGAAAATTCTACCTTTGAAGAAACAGCTTACCTGTTGCTTAACGGCAAACTTCCTAACCAATCAGAGCTTGATCAATTCAACACTGATCTAATTAACTCCAGGTCAATATCTCCAAAAATTATAGATATAATAAGATCTATAAAAGACGCACACCCCATGGATGTCCTAAGAACTTCTGTTTCAGCATTATCTACATTTGATGAAGAAGCGGCAGATAAAAGCTATGAAGCAACTATGAGAAAAGGAATAAGGTTAACTTCTCAGGTTCCGACAATAGTTATGGCTCATAATGCAATTAGAAATGATAAAGAACCAATTCAACCAAGCAAATCTCTTTCGCATGCAGCTAATTTTCTCTATATGCTAGATGGGCAAACTCCTTCCGAAAGCGCTGCTAAATTAATGGACAAAGACTTTATAGTGCATGCCGATCATGGCTCTAACGCGTCTGCTTTTGCGGCAAGAGTATGCGCAGGAACTCAAGCAGACTTGCATAGTGCAATAACAACTGGAATTTCTGTTTTGTCTGGCCCGTCTCATGGAGGAGCAGCTGAAAATGTAATGAAAATGGTTAAGGATGTTGGATCTCCTGATAAAGCAAAAGATTATGTTACTAATCTTTTAAAAAGCAAGAAGAGGGTAATGGGATTTGGGCATAGAGTGTATAAATCTCAAGATCCGCGAGCTGGGCACTTAAGAGAAGGAGTAGAAAAACTTAGCCATGAAAAAGGAGAGCCTGAATGGTACGAAATATTAGTTGCAGTTATGGATGCAATGAAGCCCTATCAAAGAAGAGGAATTAATGTAAATGTAGATTTTTTTGCTGGTGTAATTTATCATCTTCTCGGAATTCCAACTGATTTATTTGTACCTATTTTTGCTGTAGGAAGAATACCTGGCTGGACAATTCAAGTTTTAGAACAATATGAACATAATATATTATTAAGACCTTTGTTAGAATATACAGGTGAACACCAACAAGAATATATTCCAATCGAAGAAAGAAAATAAAAATATTTTAAATAAAATATTTGAAAATTCTTCTGAAATAAGTCACTCTTCTTTTATTAATTTTGCCTTATATGACAATGATTTTGGCTTTTACTCAAACAAAAAAAGAATGCTATTAGCGGATTTTATAACTAGCCCTCTTACCCATAAAAGCTTCGGATTAATGATAGCTAAACAAATAGTCCAAGTATGGAATTATTATAAAAATCCAAAATATTTTTCAATAATTGAACTTGGGGGTAGCTCAGGAAAATTAAAAAAGGAAATTATTGCGTATCTGAAGAAACATAATAAAAAAATTTATCGTAGCTTGGTTTACTTAAATATCGAAGAAGCAAACAATGATTCTCTTTTAGATGTAAATTTTAATTCAAAATATGGATGTATTATTTCAAATGAGTTTTTTGATGCCTTGCCATTCGATAGATTCCAAAAAAATAATAAAGGTTTGAAAGAAATATTTATAAAAAAAGATAGTGATAATAATCTTGTAGAAGTATTAAAAGATAGCGATAAAATTAATATATTTAGTGCTGATTTTATTGAAAAAATTCCGGAAAATTCAAGAATAGAAATCACTAATAACTTGAAAGAAATTTGTAATAAAATATCTTCCTTGCTGGATCATTGTGTAATGTTGACTATTGATTATGGATTTGAAGACCTGAATGAACTTTTAATAAATAATCCTTATGGTCGTATTAGATGCTTTTCTGGCCACAATATGGATAAAGACATTTTAAGTAATATCGGAAATAAAGACATAACATGTGATGTTAATTTTAACTTTCTAAATCATTATTTAGAAGATTCTGGATTTAAAAAATTAGGTTTTTGCCTACAAGATAAATTTCTTAAAAATATGGGGATATCAAATTATTTTAATTCAATAAAAAACCCCATTGAAAAACAACAAATAGTATCACTAATGAATCCAAATGGACTTGGAGGATTCAAAGTATATTTTCATCAATTGTCTTCAGATGGTTTCTGGCCACAAGGTCTAAATTAGTAGAATTTACCGTCAGAACTAACTTCCGACATAGAAGATGAATCAGTAATTTTTTTAATTGATGTGCTAAATGCTGATTTCATTAAAGCAACATCTGAAGCTATTGGCATCCATAAGAATCCTTGGGCAATTCTTCTCTCTACTTCTTCGGGAGTACCACAGTGAATTCCGGTAGGCACACCATACTTTTTTCCTGCCTCTAAAACCTTATTTACAGCGGCAACATGTTTAGGGTGCTGATTATCCATACCTAAAGGGACATCTAATGTAGCAGCTAAATCATTTGGCCCTATAAAAACAACATCAACTCCTGGAACCTGCATGATGCTATCAATTCTATTTACTGCTTCGATATCTTCAATCATTATCACAACGCAAATCTCTTCATTAGCATGCTTCATGTAATCAGGATAGATTGCATTTGGTCTTGTAGCCCCAATACCTCTTGTACCGACGGGAGGATACCTACATGCATCTACTGCCCTTTTTGCTTCTTCGGCATCTTTAACATCAGGCACCACAACCCCTAGAGCTCCAGAATCTACAACTCTTTTAATTATTAAAGGATCGCTGCCTGCCACTCTTACAAATACGGGTATTTCAGTGTGCTCTACTGCTCGGAAACAATGAACCAGGTCACCTAAATCAATTGAACTATGCTCACATTCAATATTTATCCAATCTAATCCAGTAGATGCCAAAGTTTCACACACTAAAGGATTTCCGCTTGAAACCCATGTGCCAATGGAAGGAATTCCATTCTTTATTTTTGCTTTTGCGATATTTTTTTTCATTTTTTTAATTATTTTTGCGATTAGTTGTATTATGTACCAAGTTTAGAAAAGAAAACAACAGAATACTCTAACAATTAAATTTAAGGAAGATATGGGAAGATTTAACAAGCTAGAAACGCTCAATTACATAAAAAAAACAAAAGTTGTGCCTGTTTTTTATGATCCTAGTCTAGAAGTAACTATAGAAGTTGCCTCCGCCTGCTATAAAGGCGGAATTAAAATTTTAGAATTTACAAACAGAGGAGATTTAGCCTGGGAAGTATTTAAAGAACTAGAAAAATATTGTAAAGAAAATTTGCCTGAAATGGTTTTAGGTGCAGGTTCAATTTCAGATGCAACAATGGCTGATATGTATATTTCTATGGGAGCAAATTTTATAGTGGGGCCTTTAACAAATGAAAATGTGGCGATCTCTTGTAACAGAAAAAAAGTTCCTTACATGCCAGGATGCTTAACTCCTACAGAAATATCTAAAGCAGAAGAGTTAGGTTGTGATGTAGTCAAGGTTTTTCCCGCTGACTCATTAGGTGGACCGTCATTTGTTAAGTCTGTTTTAGCTCCAATGCCATGGTCTTGGATAATGCCTACGGGTGGAGTTGACATGGACCCAGCAGGTTTAAAAAGATGGTTTGACTCTGGCGTATTCTCTGTTGGTATGGGCTCAAAACTTTTTACAAAAGAGATAATGCAAAATAAAGATTGGGGTCTTCTTGAAAAACAATGTAAAAAATTAAGTAAAATATTAAACGATATTAATTAAGGAGTAATTTATGAAAAATGTTGCAACATTAGGGGAAATACTTGTAAGACTTGCTACTCCAAAAAAAGAGAGATTTGTACAATCAAATAATTTTGATATCGATTACGGAGGCGGAGAATATAATGTTGCTGTATCCCTGGCCCAATTTGGTGTTCCAACAAAGTTTATTACAGCTCTACCTGATAATCCTATTGGCGATGTTGCAATAAACAGAATAAGGAGCTATGGAATTGATTCATCGAATATAATTAGGCAAGGCTCCAGAATTGGTCTTTACTATCTAGAACATGGGGCTGCTATGAGGCCTTCCAAAGTAGTTTATGACAGAGCCAAAAGCTCTATAAGTGAAGTAGAATTAGGGGATTTTAATTTGGCAGAAATTTTTAAAGGAATAGACTGGTTTCATTTCACGGGGATAACTCCTGCTCTATCAAAAAAAGCAGCAGACGTTACTTTGGAAGCTGCGAAAGCTGCGAAAGAAATGGGGCTAACAGTAAGTGCAGATATGAATTACAGGAAAAATTTATGGTCTCCAGAAGATGCTCAAAAAATAATGAAACCATTAATGAATTATGTAGACATAGCGATAGGAAATGAAGAAGACGCTGAAAAATGTTTAGGGGTTTCCGCAGAAAATCAAGACGTAACTTCTGGAGAATTAAACCCGGATGCTTATAAAGATGTTATAGATAAGCTTTTTTCTGAATTTCAATTTAAGAAGATCGGAATAACTCTTAGGGAAAGCTTGTCGGCAAGTGATAATAATTGGTCTGCAATTTATTCTGAAGGAAATAAAATGCATATCGGTCAAAAATATTCTGTGCATATGGTTGACAGAGTGGGGGGCGGAGATGCTTTCTCTGCCGGTATTATATATGGAAATATTCAAGAAATGTCTGCAGAAGAGACACTCAAGTTTGCTGTTGCTTCATCAGCCTTAGCGCATACAATACACGGTGATCTAAATTTAGTTTCACTAGATGAAGTTAATGCAGTAGCAAAAGGTGATACAAGCGGGAGAGTTCAGAGATAAAAAAAAATTATCTAATAAATAGTGCTTTTGGTTTGTGCTTATTTTTTTCATTCTATGGAATACTATATGCGGACGAATCTTCCTTAAAAAGCAACAGCATAAATATACCTGGAAATAAATACACTCTTCAAGTTGAACATACATTAAATCCAAAAGTTGGGTATGTAGATTTAAATTTTCGAATTACAGAAACAGAATCAAAAGTTCAAAAAAACAATTATAAAATATCAGTAGTTGCAGAAAAGGGAGAAGAAAAGTTTAAAACCTTTGCACTAAATAATTCTACAAACCCAAATGTATATAAATGTGTTTTTGACTTAGAAAAGAGTGGGCAATGGATTTTTAAAACTAGCATATCTGAAGATGAGTATGAGGAAAATATTGAATTTTCTATTTATATTGAAGAAAGAAATAGAGAAACCAGTCTCTTTTCATTATCTTCTTATTTATTTGCAGTGATTTTTTTAATTATATTTTTAGCCCCGTTGTATATTTTTAGAAAAGTTATATTCTAATAAGTTGAAATAAGATTAGGGAGAAATTATGTCAGGATTCAAAGTTGCTTTGGTTGGAGTAGGACAGCGAGGACTTCAGCATCTTCAGGCTTTATGCGATTTACAGGAAGAAGAATTAATAAAAATAGAAGCACTTATAGATCCGTTCAGTGAAAATTTAACATCTGAAAAAATTAACACATATGTTCCAAAATATAATGATTCTGACATAAAATTATTTACTGATTACGATAAGTTCCTGGATGAATGTGAGGTTGATGGAATATGGTTTGTAATTCCCCCAAATCAGCACACAAATCAAATTGAAAAAGCTGCTCAAAAAGGAATCGCGATTTTTGCTGAAAAACCTCAAAGCTTATTTTTAGACGAAATTTTTCCTATGTCTGACGCCATAGAGAAGTATGATGTTCCTTCAATTTGTGGATTTCAAATGGAGTATGATTCATGGTATTCAAAAATAAGAGATTACCTTAATGATAAATGGGTAGCCTCAATGACAATGATTAATTGTGGGGCGGTTGAGACTCATGGAGTAAAGCACACTATGATCAAGAAAGATCAAGGCCCTGAAAACAGAATTTGGACTGCTGATAGAAAGTGGTCCGGAACCTCCATGGTTGAAGCAGGGATACATCAGACCGATTTAATGAGGTATTGGTCAAATGATGAAATAAGTTGGGTGCAATCTTCATATGTTGAAAGGCCATCAAAAGCAATTCAAGAAGAGGGTGATAATCCAATCGCTTATCACGTAAATTATGGATTTAAAAAAGGCGGCACAGGAACCTTGATCCTAACAAAACCTGCGGGAGTATTTTACACAGAAAGATATGATTATATTTTAACTTCGAAATCAATGATTAAATTTGAGAAAGACCTAATTGCATATGGCGTAGGAGAAGGCAATTATTCAATTGAAAGAGGGAGAGAACATTTTCAAACAAAGAATGTTTATAAAAAAGAGGAAACTATCAAAGTTTTAGCTAAGGGGCCCCATAAAGATGCAATGGGGCAACATAACACAAAGTTAATTTCAGAAAGTTTTATAAAATCAATAGTTTTAAATAAACCAGAACTAAGAAAAAATTCATTTAAAAGTTCTATAAATTCTTTATCCGCTGTGTTAGCGGCAAATGTCTCTTCTTCTATTGGTGGGGAAAAAATTGATATTGCTGAGTTTGAAACATCACCTAAATTTTCAAAATTTAGAACTAAGCCAAATTATTAAAAATGAAAATAAAGTCGGCTAAATTATATTCTTTTGCTGTTAGAGGAGGAACTGAATGGTTAATCCTTAAAATTTCTTCAAATTCAAATTTTGATGGTTTTTCTGAACTTACAATTTCAAACTATTCTCTAAAAAATAATCTTCAAAATTCATTAAGTAGCTTACTAAAGAAAATCCAAAACGAGGATTTACAAAATGACAACCAAATTAATAAATTGTTAGGCAATGCTAATGAAAATTATGACCTAGCAGATGCAACTTCTAGAAGCGGCATAAGGTCTGCATGCACAGATATATTTGCAAAAGAAAATTCAAAGTCTATGAATAAATATTTAAAGTTAAAATATTTATTACCAGATGCTCCATTAAACTTGGTTAATCTTTATGCCAATATAAATAGATCGCTTTTGCCAAATGACAACGGGCCTTCAGATAGAAGCCCAGAATCATTTTCAAAAATGGCTAAAAGAGCGCTTAATGATGGATTTTCGTATATTAAATGCGCCCCCTTTGATGGCTATCCTGACAAATATTATAAAGATAATAAGTTTATAGAAGAAGGATTATCAAGAGTAGAGGAAATAACGAAGTTATTAACTTCAGATAAAAAATTACTTGTTGATTGCCATTCAAAGTTTAATCAACAAAACGCCATATCTGTTGAGAAAAAACTATACGATTTTGGCGTCAAATGGTTCGAAGAGCCCATGAACCCAAAAACATCTTCAAAAGAATTAAAAGAGATAAAAAAAAGAATTAAAGGTGATCTTGTTGGTGGGGAAGAGTTTTATGGAGTAAGAGAGTTCGAAGAATTATTAAAATCAAAAACATTAGATATATTAATGCCTGACATAAAGTATTGTGGTGGGATAGAAGAAGCTGTAAAAATTGGGATAAATCTGAATAAAATTTCAAAAGGTTCTTTCTCGATTCATTGCCCTTCTGGGCCAATATCCTTATTAGGTAGCGCTCATGTCACAGCCGCACTAAATTCTAAGCTGCCTTTAGAGCATGCGGTTTATGAAATTGAAGATAGACATAATCATCTTTATCCAAAGGAAAAAATTATGAAAGGTAAATTCTTTTTTCCAAAAGGTTACGGTTTGGGAGCAGAGCCTAATTTTAATATTAATCATAAAATTATTTTGGAAATAAACTTATAATGCTGGAAAAAAATAAAACCAGATGGATAAGCAGAAACAAATTAATTAAGTTGCTTAATGATTACGAATTAAACGAAAACATAATCTCAATAGAGGTCATTGATTCTAAAAAACTAAGTGGGATTAAAGAGCTTGATTCCTTTGGGAATATAAATCAACAAATTATTGTAATAGCGTCAAAAGAAAACTCTTTATTTATTGGCCTACCTTTCCCGTTCAATGAATTAAAGCCAAGGTCCTGTAAAGAGATAATTAGTATTTTAAACAATGAGATTACAGTTGGAGTTTTATTTTTTGAATTAGGTTCATGGGTTTCAGGAATTATAAAATACAAAGAAGTTTTATTATCAAAAAGAGGCTCTCGATACGTTAAAGGTAAGCATAAGGCGGGAGGACAATCTCAAAGAAGGTTTGAAAGAAATAGAGAAAAATGGATTGAAGAGTTAAATAAAAAAGTATATGAGGATGTAAAAAAATATATATTACCCGAACAAAATAATCTTGATTATTTTATTCTTCTTGGAGAAGAAAAAAGCTTAAACGAATTTGTTAAAAGCTCAAATGTTGAAAAGGCATTTGGAGCGAAAATTATTTACAGAAAATCTAGCTTAAAAAACTTTAATTCAAAAACAATTATAAAATCTTCATCAAATTTATGGTCATCAAAAATATATTTAGACATTAAAAATGCTATAGTAGAAAAAATATAACTAATTATGGGTAATATGGAGCGAATAATATATTTTAATGGAAATTATGTTCCTGAAAGTGAAGCAAAGGTTCATTTTAGAGACCGAAGCTTTAAATATGGCGACGGAGTTTTTGATATGACAAGAACTTTTGGCCACAAAATATTTAAAATTGAAGAGCATGTGGATAGGCTCTATAAATCATTAAATTATATGGATATTGAGATTAATGTTTCAAAAGAGGAAATGATCAATATATCGAAAATAATTTTAGAAAAAAATCTTCACCTACTTGGACCTAATGAAGACTATTGGATTGGCCAAAGAATTTCTAGGGGAGTGGATAAAGTTGGAGGAGAACAATGGGACCTAGATGGCGGACCTACAGTTATTGTTGAGTGTGCCCCCCTTCCGCTAAAACCAAGAGCATCTCTTTATGAAACAGGCATAAAAGTCTGGACCCCTTCTACAAGAAGAACGCCCTTTCAAAGCATGAGCCCAAGAGCAAAAACTCATAATTACATTAATTTGATTTTAGGGGACAACGAAGTAAAAAGAATTGACAAAGATGCTTGGGCCATCCTATTAGATATAAACGGAAACATAACTGAAGGAATGGGAAGCAATATTTTTACTGTTGTAGGCGAAACTGTTTATACGCCTAAATCACAACATGTGCTGGGAGGAATCAGCAGAGAAACAGTAATTGAACAAGCAAAAAAAATAAATATAAATGTTGTGGAAAAAGATATTGAAGTTTATGAAGCGATAAATTCTGATGAAGTATTTTTAACTTCCACAAGCCTTTGCATATGCCCGGTGACCTATTTCAATGGTAAGAAAATTGGAAAGGATATATATGGGCCAATTACAAAAAAATTAATTGGGTCATACAAAGATCTTGTTTCATACGACTTTGTTAAACAATATTTGTTGCACCTGGATTAGCAAAGGACCAACATTAAAGAACCTGTTGAAAGAAAAAATTTAACTTCAAGTGCTGCTGCTTTAGATATCCTGCTCTCAATATTTTGGGGAGGCCACCCTACTTCTTTAAAAGTTGCCTTGCCTTATGCTCCTCCAATCCGTCAGGGATGGATGCGTTTCTTGCTAAGCGGCCTTATTATTTTTCTATGGTCTAGATATAACAACATATCTTTAAAGGTGGAAAAATCAGAAATAGTTCCTTTGTTTAAACTTGGAATTTTATTTAGCGTCCAGTTACTTTTTTTAAACTATGGAATAAGCAAAACCACTGTCGCGTCTAGTGTTATCTTAAACAGCACCTATCCTATTTGGGTAATTATTTTAGGCCCGATTTTTATAAAAAGCGATAAGTTTACTTTTCTGAAATTTACAGGAGTTGTAATTGCTTATTTTGGAATAGTTGTTACATACTTTGATTCTTTAGACAATAGCTCCTATATTTTAGGAAATTCATTTTGTCTTATATCAGGCTTCTTATTGGGCGTAAGAACAATATATTTAGCAAAAAATAGCGACTCTATTGCGCCTATGAAACTTCTAATGGCTCAAGCTGTCTTTGGAACAATTATTTTCTTGGTGTTAAGTTTGCTAATTGAAACAGATCTTTATAAATTTTCAATGATTCTAGTTTGGTCAATAATTTATCAAGGTGCTGTTGTTGCGGGTTTTAATTTTATAGCTAATATCTGGCTACTAAAAAACTATAAACCATCACAAGTTACAGTGATACATTTATCTCAACCTATATTCGGAATTATAATTGGCTGGGTAGTACTAAATGAATCTATAGGGTGGGCAGTTATTTGGGGTTCTTTCTTGGTTATTCTGGGTTCTTTCTTGGTAAGAAAAAACCCAAAAAATATTTAATTAAAAAAATATTCATTTTTAAGTAAGATTTGTGCTAAAATCAACACTTGAAAAATTTACATATAAAAAACTTGCTTTAGGAGGCATGAAAATGGCAGTAAAAATGAAGCCACTTGGAGACAGGGTTGTGATTGAACCCTCAGAGGATGACGCTGAAAAAAGTGCTGGAGGAATTTATATTCCAGACACAGCTAAAGAAAAGCCACAAAAAGGTAAAGTTGTTGCTGTTGGTCCGGGAAGAGTTAACGACGATGGAAAAATACTGGATATGCCAGTTAAAGTTGGAGATGTTGTTGTTTACTCAAAGTATGCTGGGACCGAATACAGTGAAAATGGAACGGAATACTTAATAGTTAAAGAGTCAGATATTCTGGCAATAGTTTAGGAGAAAATACTATGGCAAAAGATTTAAGATTTGGGTCTGAAGGCAGAGCCAAGCTAAAGGTTGGAATAGACACTTTAGCTGACACGGTTAAGGTAACGCTAGGACCAAAAGGAAGAAACGTAATTTTAGACAAAAAGTTTGGGCCTCCTCAGGTTTGTTCTGATGGAGTAACAATTGCTAAAGAAATTGATTTAGAGGACCCATTTGAAAATATGGGGGCCCAGCTAATTAAAGAAGCATCAAAAAAGACAAATGATGACGCAGGTGATGGAACAACGACATCAACTGTTTTGTCTCAAGCAATTGTTGCTGAAGGTTTTAAGAACGTGGCTGCTGGTGCTGACCCGATGGCAATAAAAAAAGGTTTGGAGGTTGCTTTAGAGTCTGTAAAAAAATCTATTTCTAAACTTGCTACTACTGTTGAAGGAAAAGATCAAATAGCTCAAGTTGCTACGCTTTCTGCCCATGATGATGAAATGGGAGGATTGATTGCAAATGTTATGGAAAAAACAGGAAAAGATGGTGTAATAACTGTAGACGAAGGTAAAGGCCTTGAGTATGAAACCGATTATGTAGAAGGAATGCAAATTGATAGAGGTTATATCTCTCCTTACTTTGTAACAAATGCTGACAAGATGGAGGCGATCCTTGAGGATGCGCATGTTTTAGTGACTGACAAAAAGATCTCTGCTGTTTCGGATCTGCTTCCTTTATTAGAAAAAGTATTAAAAGATGCAACAAAAAATATAGTTGTAATTGCTGAAGATGTTGAAGGTGAGGCTTTAGCCACTCTCGTTGTTAATAGGATGAGAGGAACTCTTTCTGCTCTTGCAATCAAAGCCCCTGGTTTTGGTGATAGAAGGAAAGAAATGCTGCAAGACATAGCAATTTTGACTGGTGCAAGAGTCATAACTGAAGACGTTGGATTAACATTAGAAGGAGCCGAAATTAGTGACTTAGGAAAGATTGGCCGGATTGTTTCTAGAAAAGATGACACTACATTTGTTAATGGAAAAGGGAATAAAGGTGAGATTCAGGGGCGAATTGAACAAATTAAGGCTCAAATAGAAGAAACAACTTCTGATTATGACAGAGAAAAACTACAGGAAAGAATGGCTAAATTGTCTGGTGGGGTTGCCGTAATTAAAGTTGGGGCTGCCACAGAAATAGAGCTTAAAGAGAAGAAGCAAAGGCTTGAAGATGCATTGTCTGCCACAAGAGCTGCAGTTGAAGAAGGAATAGTGCCTGGCGGAGGAACTGTTCTTATTAGGTCCGCCGATGCTTTGTCAAAACTTAAAGTAGATGAAGAGCATCAAACGGGAATAAACATTTTAAAGTCTGCTCTCGAGGAACCTGTCAGAGTTATTGCTGATAATTCTGGTGCTGAGGGAGCTGTTGTTCTTGCAGGCGTTCTAAAAGGCACGGGAAACCACGGTTACGATGCTGCCACAGATAAGTTTGGAGACATGCTTAAAATGGGAATTATCGATCCTGCTAAAGTTACAAGAGCTGCGGTTGAAAATGCAGTTTCTGTTGGCGGCATGATTCTTACAACAGAATCAATGATGTCTGATATTCAAGAGCCTGCTGCTCCTGCTCCACCAATGCCAGGAGGAGGAGGAATGGATGGTATGGGCGGAATGGGCTTCTAAAGTAGAATAAAAAATTTAAAGAGGGCAGGTTTTTCTTGCCCTCTTTATTTTTTGTCTTCGCTTTTCAATCCTTCATATAATTTAACCATGCCTTCCATCCAAGCTTTTTGCACTTCAGGATCCCAAGAAGGGTTAAAATCAGGATATTTTTCTAAAACCTTAGAAATAATAGTTTCGTTTATTTCTAATTTATCATGTTTTTGATGAGCGTTATGTTTAGTCGCCGTAGCTTCTGATTTTTTTCTGCTAGCTAGCCCATGCCTTCTGGCAAGTATATATGCAGATAGCTCTATCCCTGCGTCTTGGCATGCTTGTATAAAAAAAAGTTGGCACTTACTTAAAACTCCTTCATTAATCCCAAAAGATCTGAAAGCCTCATTAAACTGAGATCTTGTAGCTCTTAGTAGATCAATTTCAAATATTGGCTTGTATTTATCTTTTAAAATTATTTTGAGATAATTCCTTCTCTCTGAACCAACAGCCTCAACGAGCTCCTCAAGCGACTTTAATGGAATGCCTGAATCGTCAATAAGATCAAGGTTTTTTAAGGCGGTCATGAGTTGTTGTCCAGATGTTCCGGAGTATCTTGGGCCCCAAACGCTTCTATCTATCCTTGCAGGCATTCCCTCACTTAGTAATTCCAAAAAATTTCGGAATGTTCTATATGAAACATAAGGGAGCCCAACTTTTCCTATTTTTCTTAACATTTTGAATATAAATCTCAATAAAATATATACAACCATTCTATCATTCATTCCAAAAATAATCATTTTTAGAATGTAGAAATTTCCCAACAGGACAATATTTGAAACTACTTTTCAGAATGTTCACAATTATGAATATAAATTAGAATCTATGGGAGGATACTTTGAAAATAAATATAGTTAACATTGAGTTTGATGCAGAATCTACAGCAAAACTTGAGTCAAGAAAAGAAACTAAAAGGTGGTCTAAGTTTTCTAATCAATTCGTTCCTGTTGTTAATAAAATAACTAATAAAAAATATAAGCTTGTTTCAGGCGCTGAAAAGATTCATCTTGCTAATGAAAAAGGAGAGGACTCAGTAGAATGTAACCTAATAAGTGAGCTTGATTTAGAACAAAAAGGTGCGTTAGACCTAAGACTTCTATACCAGAGCTCTGACATATGCCCTATTAATTTAGGGGAGGAGTTTCTTTCTTTTAGGGAAAAGTTTTCTGTAACCCAACAAGAGCTTGCAAAAAAAACAGGAATAACACCCGGGACTATACATCACTATGAAAGTTTAATAAAAACACTTGCGCCTTCTTTAAAAGAGCATGTTAAAAAAAAGAATTTAACTTTTAAAGAAGCAAGAAGTATTGCTGATATAGAAGATCATGAAAAGCAATTTGAACTTGCAAAACCTTTTTTAGAAGGAATATTAAGCTCTGTTCACGTTGAGAAAATTGTGTCATTAGCAAAAAAGCACCCTAAGGTTGAAGTAAAGCTAATTATAGAGAGTGTTACTAAAGGAAAGCCTATTATTGAAAAAGTGGACCCTGAAGAAAAAGAAAATAACGAAATAGAAGTAAATTCTATAGATTTCAACACAATAGAGACAAGGATTCTGGATATATCAACCGAGATAGACTTAATTCAATCAGAGCAAATTCCAGAATTTAAAAGGTTGAAGCTAATAAGCTCGTTGAGAATTTTGCAAAGCAGAACACAGCTTGCATTGTCTTCATTAAATACAGGTGCTGGTAGCTTTAGCTTAATAAGCAAAGGCATTAAGAACAGCGCCTGAAAAATAAAAGATAATCTTGAAAAAAGTAATAAAAATTAGCTTCTTTTTCGGAATCTTATTTTCAATAATGTATTCCGCTTCTTCTACAATAATATGTAGATTTGTGCTTACTTGTTCAATTGATTGGAAAAGCTATATTATCGGATCTGTAGTTATCACCACATTTATTGTCTTAATAACTTTGTTGGTGGCAGCTACGATAAGATATTTATATAATAAAACTAAAGTTTAATTTGGGAGAAAAATGTCTGAAAATAATTTTGATGTAACAGTTTTAGGTGGGGGGCCTGGTGGCTATCATGCTGCAATAAGAACAGCACAGTTGGGCCTAAAAACAGCAATAATAGAAAAAGATGATGGGTCTGGAATAGCTGGGCTTGGTGGAGTTTGCTTAAATTGGGGCTGTATCCCAAGTAAATCTTTATTAAAAAATGCTGAACTAGTTAATCAAATAAAAGATTCAGAAAAATGGGGAATATCATTTGATAATGTGTCATTTGATTTTTCAAAGGCCATCACTAGGAGCAGGGATGTTTCAAAACAATTAACCCAAGGAATTGAGTATTTAATCAAAAAAAATAAAATCCAATTATTTAAGGACGAGGGTTTTCTTGAAAGCTCTACTGAAATATCTCTTAAATCAAGTGGAGAGAAAATATCTTCTAAAAATATTATTTTAGCAACAGGTGCCCGGCCAAGAAGTTTGCCAAATCTTGAAATTGATGGCAAAGGCATTATAACAAGCCGTGAAGCCTTAGAATTAAAATCTCTTCCTAAGGCAATAGGGATTATTGGAGCTGGTGCTATTGGGGTGGAGTTTGCCTACCTGTTTAATGCTTATGGTGTGGAAGTTACGATTTTTGAGGCACAAGACCATTTAGTTCCAAATGAAGATGAGTCAATTTCTCAAGAACTTGAAAAGATTTTTAAGGCGCAGGGAATAAAATTTGAATTAAACGCTAGAGTATTAAATACAAAGGGAAGTGATGGTGGAATGGAAATAGAATACGAAATTAATGGAGAACAAAAAAATTATTCAGCGGAAAAATTATTAATGGCTGTTGGAGTCCAAGCAAACACAGACGGCCTTGGGCTTGAGAAGGCAGGGATAGAACTAGACAGAGGTTTTGTTAAAATAAACGACTTAATGCAAACATCTTCTCTTGGTGTTTTTGCTGTGGGTGACGTGACTGGAAAGTTAATGTTGGCGCATGTTGCATTTACACAAGGAGTAATAGCTGCGGAAACAATATCTGGCCTAGAGTGCACACCTATAAATTATTCTGATATGCCAAGATGCACGTATTGTCAGCCACAAATAGCAAGCATCGGCTTAACTGAGAAGCAAGCAAAAGAAGAAGGTTATAATATAAAAGTGTCACAGTTCCCTTTTATGGCTGTTGGTAAGGCGATAGCGGTTGGTGATTCTGAGGGATTTGTAAAAATGATAGCTGATAAAGAAAGCGGTGAGCTACTAGGGGCTCATATGATTGGGCCAGAAGTAACGGAAATGATAGCTGAAGTAGGCCTTTTAAAATACTTAGAAGGCACAGATATAGAGATTGCTGAGCTTACACATGCTCACCCGACATTATCAGAGGCAGTAAAAGAAGCGGCGTTGTCATTAAACAATGGAGCGATACATATGTAATTGGTTAAATTAGTTTATTTTCTTTATGATCATATTTAAAAATAGAATTAATTTTATATCCTGCATTATCTAGGTTTTCTGGGCCACCTTCTCCTCTATCAAAAACCACAAAGGTTTGAACTACTTTACACCCTTGCTTTTCAACTTCCTTAATTGCATTAATCAAGCTACTACCACTTGTTATAGTGTCATCTACAATTATTACCTTATCTTTTTGGCTTAATAGTCCTTCTATAGAATTTGAGAGACCATGTTCTTTAGCAGAAGGTCTAACATAAAACCCTTTCAACTTCCTTTTAAACAATATATTAGAAACAAGAAGTAATGATGAAACGATTGGTATAGCCGCTGTAGCTGGGCCTCCTATTGCAGTTATACTTTTATCTAAATTATTCAAAATTATTTTTGAAATTATCTCTACCCCAACAGGATCTAATGTAATAAGTCTACCATCAATGTAAAAATTACTTTTAGCGCCAGACGCTAACGTAAACTCCCCAGTTTTAAAAACCTGAAGGTAATTTATTCTCTCTAAAAGGTCCTCTTTTAAATCTTTTAAATCACTCACTTATATACCTTGTTTTTTAGAATGTATTTAAAAACATTTGGGTCTACGTATTGTTCCCAGTTTTTATTCTTTTTAATATTCTCTCTTATAGTAGAACTTGAAATACCAATTTTATCAATATCAATTAAGTTAAAACTTTCATTAATTATACCTCTTTTCTTTACCTCTCTTGGCGCAACAATGATCTTAGCTTTTAAAAGAAGGTCTTTGCTTTGATTCCATTGGTTTATTTGATAAGCACTATCTTCACCTATAATTAAATATATAAAACAATTATTTTTATTGTCTGTAATTATATCGTTCACAGTATTTATGGAGCGTGTTATTCCTCCTCTTTTAATATCTGCACATGATATCTCAAAAAAATCATATTTTTCAATGGCGATTCTGCACATTTTTACTCTATTTTCAGGGCTTGCCTTTGGTTTTGTTTTTTTATCCCATGTTGAATTTAAAGGAGAAAATATTACTTTGTCTAAAGCAAACTGACTATAAGCTGCTGCTGCTATTTTTATATGTCCTAAATGTATAGGATCAAAACTTCCTCCAAATATTCCTAATTTCATTTAAATTCCATTTCAACGTCATCAAATCTTATTGTTGAGCCTTTTGAAACACCTGCATCTTTAAAGGCTTTTAGGTAACCACTTTTGTTTAGTAAGTTATGGAATTGTAGTTGAGCCTCTGGTTTACTCAAATTACTTCCCTTGGCCACTCTAATTAATTTTTTATCAAATACCTGCACTATTGTTCCTGAAAAAGTAAAATTTTGTTTACTTGGATCTTTTATTATTTGGGGTTGATGAATGAAAACTTGTTCTTCTGCCTCTCTAATCTTTTTAGTATTTCTTTTTCCTAATTTAATAATTAAATTTTTTAATATTTCAAAATTAAATTTTTTATTTTCTATATAGAAGATGTTTTTTGGATCTAAATATGTAATAAACTCATTATTTATTTTCTTTTTTACTTTATTTAATATTAAAACGATTTCACAAAAATCACTTATTACATCATCTATTTTTTTTATGATTGTTTTGTAAGTTTTTAGAGGATTTTCATTATCATCTATAATTATTATTAAAACTTTTGCCTCTATTAGAAAACTTTTATGTTCAATGGCTTTATTAAAGTTAATAAAATCAGGAATTTCTGCAACTTTAACTCTTTCAATATCATTTACCAAGTCTGCAATAATTGGGGTATTAGTAGTAAATAAGTAATCTGCTTCTTTTGTATTTGCATTTGTTATTTTATTTAGAAGATAAGATTTTCCTGAGTTTGATAGTCCAAAAATAACTACCTCTGGTAAATCTTTTATTATCAACTCTATTTTTATTTCTTGTCCTTTGTCTCCTGCTTCAGCTAAAAGAGGCTCCTGGTTTATGGAATTCTTAAATGTTCTATTTCCTCTTCCCCCTTCTCCCCCTTTTATTAATAAAAACTCATTATTTGTTATAAATTCTTTTTTATTATTAAAATTTATTTCTGTATTACATGGTATATTTATTATTAAATCTTCCCCTTTTTTTCCATTTTTTTTTGACTTACCACCATCTCCACCATCTCCAGCTGACAATATTTGATTTTCTTCAAAATATCTTAAATCCCAAATTTCCTTACTTGGTTTTAGTATTACATCTCCACCATCTCCACCATCTCCACCATCAGGGCCACCTCTTGGAACAAATTTTTCTTTTCTGAAAGAAACCCAACCATCTCCACCATTACCAGAAAATAATATTAAATTAACTTTTGTTTTCATTTCTTTTAATAGTAGTAATAATGTTGTTATTTATGTTAACTGTGTTATTTGTAAATAAAAAACTTTTTATTAATTCACAATCATTTATAAGATTTGTAAATAAAAATGATAATAAATTATATTTGTTAGTTTTTATAAGATATAACAAATAAATAACAATAAATAACAATTAGATTGTTAGAAAATTTTCAAAGAATTTCTAATTGTCTGTAAGTTATACCTTAGGTCAAAATCAGAGTCTATTGAATTTTCAATAAATCTAACAGCGTTAAGTATTGTTGCGTGATTTTTGTTTCCTAATATATTTCCAGAAGCTGTTAAAGTTAAATTAAGATCTTTATTTAAAATAAAACTTGAAATTCTCCTAGCATAAACAACCTGTGCATTTCTACTATTACTTTTAATTTCTTCTTCAGACACACCAAGATGTGCTGCCACCTTATTTAATACATCAGAAGGCAAGGGTTTATTCTGAATTTTAATATCATCAAAGCCTATTATCATGGATTTAGCTCCATCAAGGCTAATCTGTTCTCCTCTTAGTTGTGACATCGCTTTTAATCTATTTAAAATAGACTCGATTTGTCTTATATTTACTTGGCATAATTGAGCCACATAGTCTATGATTTCACTGTTAATATTAAGGCCTAGTTTTTCAGATTTATATTCAATGATTGCCACTTTAGTTTCATAATCTGGAGGTTGAATATCAACAACAAGCCCAGACTGAAAGCGGCTTGTTAGTCTTGATTCAAATTCTATTAATTTTGATGGCTCATCTCCTGCTAAGATTATTTTTTTATCATTTAAGTAAAGATCATTAAATGTATGAAAGAAACCCTCTTGTGTTTGTGTCTTTCCGCTTAAAAATTGAACGTCGTCAACAATAAGTGCGTCACAAGATCTATGCTCTGATCGAAAAAGTTCTGTTTTTCTTTCTTTTATTGCTTTTATATATTCATTAGTGAATCTTTCTGAAGTAATATATTTTACTTTTAAACCTTTGTTTATAAGAGAATTATGAATAGATAGTAATAGGTGTGTTTTACCCAGGCCTACATTTGAATAAATATATAAAGGATTAAAATCTGCGTCTGAAAAATCTGCAAATTGTTTACACGCAGCAAAAGCCAATTCATTTGATGGCCCTACAATAAAAGAATCAAAAGAATATTTGATATTTGATTTTGAGGGAAGGCGGATAGCCGTTTTTATAGATTTTTTATTAACTATAAGAATTTCTGTAGTTGTTCCACACGCCTCCTCAACTGCTCTTTTTAGATTAGGCATTAATCTTGCTTGCAACATTTCTAATGCAAAAGGCCCGTCCACACTTAAAGTTAAAGAATTATTTTCATATAAAGTTGGCTCAATTGGTGCTATCCACATCTTGAAGTTTATTGAGTTTATTTCATCTTTAAGAATCTCTAAAGACCTTGACCACAAGTTTTTTAAGTCCAACTATTTTTCCCTTCTTTCCCTAAAAATTGACAAAGAAATACAC
>PBNX01000023.1 GCA_002723375.1 Dehalococcoidia bacterium | reverse complement strand
TGGAGCTTCCTCTTCTTTTGGAGCTTCCTCTTCTTTTGGAGCTTCCTCTTCTTTTGGAGCTTCCTCTTCTTTTGGAGCTTCCTCTTCTTTTTTATTATCTTGATCTAGCATTTTATATTTGATTGTGTAAGAAATAACCTGACTATTCTATATCTATCAACCCTCTTTTATCAATATATTTTTATTAAATAAAATTTAGAAAACAAAATGAGCATTATTTTCTCATTTTTTTTCTCCAGTCTTCTATTTTTTTATGATCACCTTGTAGCAATACTTTTGGGACACTCAAGCCCTTAAAAATTCTGGGTTTTGTATACACAGGCTCTTTATTTTTCCCAAAAATATGTTCAGAAAAAGTTTCATTTAATGTTGATTCAGAAGAGCCTAGTACATTTGGTATTAACCTAATCAATGAATCTGCAATTGTCATAGCAGGTATTTCCCCTCCACTTAAAATATAATTTCCGACGCTTATTTCTTCATCAACAATTAATTCTTGAACTCTCTGATCGACCCCTTCATATCTTCCGCATAGAATATATATACACTTTTTTTTACTTAATTGTTTAATTTTTTTTGAATCTAAGATATTACCTTTTGGGCTAGTAGAAATTATATACGGCTTTTCATTATGCTTATCTTTTAAAAACTTCACAGCATCATAAAATGGTTCTGGCCTCATAACCATTCCAGGCCCACCTCCATATTGAGTATCATCAACACTCATGTGCTTGCCAATACCAAAATTTCTTAAATCTTGCACGCTAAAAGAAACTTTATTAGCTTGTATTGCCTTCCCAACTACACCAATGTTTGAAAAGGAATCAAACAATTTAGGAAAAATAGTTATTATTCTTAAAGTATTCAGCAAATTAAGTACCTCATATATTTTAATTCATGATGAATTTTACCAACATAACTTAACATTTTCAGATTTAACCAAAATTTGCCATAAATATTATAGAAATTTCAAGGTTAAATTTGATAGAAAATAATCAAAGCGTTTTAAATTTAAAATTAAGTTGTACAAAATGATGAATATTAAAAGATATCACTATCCGGTAATGGTTACCGAAGTTGTTGAGAATCTTGGTGTTGTCCAAGGCGGAAGATATATAGATGGAACACTAGGAGAAGGTGGGCACACTGAGGCAATATTAGAAGTATCTCAACCAGGAGGCCAAGTATTAGGGATAGACGCTGACCATGAAGCTATAATAATTTCAAAAAAAAGACTAAATAAATTTTCTGATTGTTCATTTTTTTCTAATTCAAAATTTTCTGAAATGAAAGACATAGCTACAGAAATTAACTTTATACCTGTTCATGGAATTTTATTAGATTTAGGCATATCTTCACTTCAACTTGATTTTGAAGATAGAGGTTTCAGTTTTTCGAGAGACAGTAAATTAGATATGAGGTTTAGTTTGGATGCAGAATTAAATGCAAGTAAAATTGTAAATGATTACCCAGAAAAATCTTTGTCCGATTTAATTTATAAATATAGCGAAGATCCAAATTCCAGAAGAATAGCATCAGCTATTTGCCAAAATAGACCTATTTTTTCTTCTGTTGAGCTATCTACTATAATAGAATCAGCTAACCTGAAAGTCCGAAGAAAACATCACCCAGCAACTTTAACTTTTCAAGCATTAAGGATTGCAGTAAATGATGAAATTAAAGAATTGGAAAACACTCTTGATGACTCTTTAAGTTTATTGGGTATAGGAGGAAGGCTAGCTGTTATAACCTATCACTCTTTAGAAGACAGGATTGTCAAAAATTTCATAAAAAGTGGTACATCTAAATGCGATTGCCCTCCATTAAATTTAGAATGCACGTGCTCTATTAATCCTAGTATAAAAATAATAAATAAAAAGCCCATTACTCCTTCTAGCACTGAAATATCTTCCAATCCCAGGAGCAGAAGCGCAAAAATGAGAGTAATAGAAAGGATAATTTAAATGAAAGGTAACAGATTAATTGTAAACTTATCATCCCAAGAAGCTGAGATAGCAGTATTATCTAAAAATCAACAGGTTGAAAGCTTGGAAATATTGGTTTCTGGTATTTCAAAAGGCAATATTATTGACAATGATTCTTTTGTAGAATCATTTCAAGATCCGAAATTTTTAAGAATTATTAATACATACAATTTTGAAGATATTATAGTAGGCATATCACCTTCTAAAATCTCTACAATTACTCAAAAAAATACTATTTTTGATTCACATGAAGTTAAAGCAATAAACGAAGAAAATATTTATATAAATCAGAATGATTCAAGCCAAATAAATGATGATAATACGCTAATTCATAGCTTTACTCTCGGATTTATTTTGGACGGGAAAGATGTAGTTTCTAACCCTTTAGGAATGCACGCTAGAAAATTTGAAACTTTCAAATTAAAAGTATTTGTTGGCTCTGATATTTCTAAATCTTTGAAAAATCTTTTAGACAATATTGGATTTAATTGCCCTCTAAGCATAGTTTCAAATACTTTAGCAAAATCATTAATTTTAGTTGATGATGAGAATAAAGATTTTGGATGTTATTACTTAAATGTTGGAAAAGATGTTAGTGAACTATCAATTATTCATAAGAATAAAGTCATTTACATGGATGCAATACCAGTAGGCCAGCAAAATTTCATAAATGATATTGCTTTAACGTTAAATATAAATGAAAAAGATTCAAAAATATTAGTTGAAAAATTTGGCACAATAACACCCGAGCTAATTAAAGATAAAGAAACCATAAATATAACAACCAAAACGGGCCAAGAAGAAAGAATTTCAAATAAAAAAATTGGAGCTATTATGCGGGAAAGGGCTCGTGAATTACTTAATATAGCTAAAAAATATTTTGAAGATAATACTAATAGCAATTTATCTATCAATAGATTAGTCATTTCAGGCCCAGGTACAAATTATGATGGCTTCGAATCACTTTCTAAGTATATTTTCCAATTCTTTGTTTATAGCAATAATCAGGAAAACTTAGTTTCAGATGATATTTATTGCTTAAGTAATTTTGATAATGATTTTAGAGATCTTAGATTGAATATTGAGCAATTATCTAAGAAAAAAATAATTGAAAAAGAAATTGAAAAAAATACAAATGCGATGAAAGACAAAATAAAGAAAATTTTTAATTTAAGCTTAGGGGGTTAAATGACCATGATAGAAGACAACAAAAATATTGAAAGAACAACAGCTACTATTAAAGTATTAGGTGTAGGTGGAGGAGGTTCAAATGCTGTGAAAAGAATGTATAGAAATAAAATTGAGCAAGTTGAATACATGATATTCAATACAGATGCACAAGCATTAGAAACAAGTGACATGGGAGTAGCTGTAAAAATTGGAGAAAAGACTGCAAGAGGATTAGGCGTTGGAGGAGATCCATCGAAAGGGAGAGAATGCGCAGAAGAAAGTAGAGGAATGGTGAGAGAATTAATTGATGACACAGATCTTGTTTTTGTTGCTGCAGGAATGGGTGGAGGAACTGGAACTGGTGCTGCTCCTGTAATTGCCGAAATAGCCAGAGAGTCAGGAGCTTTAACTGTTGGAGTCGTGACCAAACCGTTTGGATTCGAAGGAATAAATAGGCAAAAGCAAGCACTAGAGGGAATTAATACTCTCAGAAATTATTGTGACACTTTAGTTGTTATTCCGAATGACAGGTTAATGCTTATAGCTGATGATGACCTGACTATGGACGCCGGGTTTAAGCTTGCTGACGATGTGTTAAGGCAGGGAGTGCAGTCAATTGCTGAGGTTGTTGTTAATCCAGGAGAAATTAATTTAGATTTTGCAGATGTTAAAACAATAATGAAAAATGCTGGAGCTGCATGGATGGGTATTGGAGAATCTTCAGGAGAAAATAGGGCCGTTGAAGCGGCAAAGGAAGCTATCCAAAGTCCACTTTTGGAGACATCAATAGAAGGCTCAAGAGGTGTAATTTTTAATATAACAGGTCCTGAAAATGAAAATCAGTTAACTATGAAAGAAATTGAAGATGCGTCAGGCCTCATATCAAAAGAAGCTCACCCAGAAGCAAAAATAATTTTTGGTACAGCATTTGATTCAACCCTAACTGAAGAAGTAAAAGTTACAGTGATAGCTACAGGGTTCCCAGAATCAGAATTTATGTATAACGATTCTGCAAGAACTGAAGAAAATATTGCCTCAAATATACCTGAGCAATTAGATTTAGATTTGCCTCCATTTCTTAGGAATTCAGCTCAATAAAACGTTAAATAGGTATTGAATATACACTACAATTGGTGTATATTCTATTTTTACACACTATATTTAGTGTTTTATCAAAATCAACAAAATTAATATGAATTGTCCTTCTTGTAGTTTTAAAAATACAAAAGTTATAGAGTCAAGAGAATCTTCTGACTCAATTAGAAGAAGAAGGGAATGTCTTGATTGCTACAAAAGATTTACAACTTATGAAAAAATTCAAATTTCTTCACTAGTTGTTATAAAAAATGACTACACTAAAGAACCTTTTTCTCTTGATAAGCTTGAAAAAAGTATTAAGATAGCTTGCACCAAAAGGCCAGTAGATAATAAAGACATTAATAAATTAATTCTGGAAGTTGAAAAAGAAGTCAATTCTCTTAATCAGCCAACTATAGAGAGTAAAAAAATCGGGGAAATAGTTATAAATAAACTACGTACTCTTGACGATGTCGCATATATTAGATTCGCGTCAGTCTACAAAGATTTCAAAGACTTAAGTAATTTTGAGAACGAACTAAATAAATTGTTAAAAAAGTAAATATCATAAAAAAGAAAGGGAAGTAATAGTGAACCAAGAAGATATAAGTAAATCACAATCATCATTAGAATTAGATCAAGAGCAGGGATCAGGTGATTTTTTTTCACAAACAGAGCCACATAATATTGAAAATAATTTTAAACCAGCTGAAATCAGCGAGAATGCAAAAGTTGTTTTAGAACATAGATATCTACTTAAAAATGATAGTGGAGACGTAGCAGAAGATCCTGATGGGCTTTTTAGAAGAGTAGCAAGTGCTCTTGCTAAACCAGATAAGTCTTATGGTGCTTCTACTGAAGAGATTAAAGAAACTACAGAAGAATTCTACCAAATGCTATCTAGTCTAGAATTTCTAGCAAATTCACCTACATTAATGAATGCCGGAACAAAGGCAGGGACATTATCAGCATGTTTTGTGTTACCCCTTGAGGATAGCATGGAAGGAATAATGAAAACAGCCCATGATGCGGCAATGGTTCAAAAATATGGTGGCGGGACAGGATTTGCTTTATCAGAATTACGACCAAAGGGTTCTACTATTAAAACTACACATGGCAAAGCCTGTGGGCCAATAGCTGCACTTAAATTACTTTCTTCCGTATCTACGCTTGTCACACAAGGAGGAAAAAGAGACGGTGCAAATATGGCAGTTATGAATGTTCACCATCCTGATATTGAAGAGTTTATTGATTGCAAAACACAAGAGGGAGAAATTCATAACTTTAATATATCTGTTGGGGCAACTGATGAATTTATGAAAGCAGTAAAAGAAAAGAAAGATTTCAATTTGATTGACCCAAAAACCAAAAAAGTAGTTGCCCAAAAGGATGCATACAAACTGTTTAGAAAAATTGTTCAAGGCGCATGGAAAAATGGTGAACCAGGAATGATATTTCTAGATGAAGTTAACAGAAAAAGCCCTGTTAATCATTTAGGAGAAATGACAGCCACAAACCCTTGTGGAGAACAACCTTTGCTTCCTAATGAATCATGTAACTTAGGTTCTATAGATTTGGCTAAATTTGTTAATGAAGATGAAACTGACCTTGACTGGAATAGGTTAAAGAAAACAACAAGAACAGCTGTACATTTTTTGGATAATACGATTGATGCAAACAAATATGCTATTCCTGAGATAAAAAAAGCTAACAAACTAAGCAGAAAAATTGGCTTAGGTGTTATGGGATTTGCGGATATGCTTATTAGGATGAATATGAGCTATGATTCGGAAGAGGCAGTTGATATGGGAAGAAAAGTTATGAAATTTATTCAAACTGAAGCTGATATTAAATCCGAAGAACTTGCAGATAAAAGAGGTCCTTTTGAGGGATGGGAAGGAAGTCGACCGCAAATAAATGGTGACAAGCCAATTAGAAATGCTTGCAGATTGACTGTTGCCCCTACAGGAACCATATCTATGATTGCTGGGTGTTCATCTGGAATTGAGCCTGTATTCTCTCTAGCTTACAGAAAACATAACATTCTTGAAGGGAAAACTTTGTACTACGTAGATAAAAATCTAGAAAAAGCAGCAAAAGAAAAAGGTTTTTATAGCGAAGATTTGCTTGAACATCTTTCCAATGGTGGCTCTCTGCAAGACAGAGAAGATGTGCCAACTGAAGTGAAAAAAGTGTTCAGAACTGCTCCAGACATTAATCCAGAATACCATGTAAGAATGCAGGCAGCTTTCCAAGAAAGTGTTGACGCAGGTATATCAAAAACAATCAATTTTCCCAACGAAGCATCGGAAGATGATGTTACAACCACATACATGCTAGCTTGGGAACTAAAATGCAAAGGAATAACCGTATACAGATCTGGGAGCAGAGAAAAAGAGGTTTTAACTAGCGGGACTTCAGAAAATGAAACAGAAGCTTCTGTTGATTCAAAAATTGGATTTGTATCTGCTACAGAAAGACCTTCCGAATTATTTGGGGTGACAAGAAGAGTTTATACAGGCAGGGGGAATCTATATGTAACTGTAAATATGTCAGAAGATGGCAAACCTTTCGAAATATTTGCTGCTCTTGGAAAAGCAGGGGGAAATGATTCAGCTATGGCCGAGGCAGTTTCTAGGATGGTTTCCTTGACGCTAAGGTCCGGGATAGATCCTAAAGCTTCAATAGAGCAACTGAAAGGGATAACGGATGTGCCTGCGTGGAATGAAGGCGAACTTATCAGATCAGTTCCTGATGCAATAGCAAATGTTTTAGAAAAGATATACGAACCAAAAAAAGAATCTGCACCTCTTTCAATAAATGAGTTGAATGACGAGACATTAATATCAGAAAATAAAAATACTGATATTGCCAATGTATTGCAAGGAGAAACTTGCCCTGAATGTCCGTCAACTTTAGCATTTGAAGAAGGGTGCCAGAAATGCTATTCCTGCGGTTATAGCAAATGTTAATTAATAAAAATAAAATTTAGCTGTGAAAATTCTTCTGATAGGTGGAGGAAGTATGGGCGAAGCCTTTGCTTCCAGCATTATTAAATCTGGTAATAAAGATGTATATGTAGCTGAACCAAATAAAGATCGAAAAGAATATTTAAACACAAAACTTAATGTTAAAATATCAGGTGCTGAAGATGTATATAATCAAATTGATGAACTTCTGCCAAAATCAGAAATAATAATTTTATGTATTAAACCTCAACTTTTTAATGAGGTGTCAAGCAAATTAAAAGGAACTATTGATTCAAAAAAAATTGTAATTTCTATTTTAGCTGGAACAAGACTTGATAAAATATGCGATCAATTAAAAATTGATAATGCTATTCGAGTTATGCCAAATACACCAAGTCAAATAGGAAAAGGCATATCGGTGTGGAAATCAAAAAAAGGATTGTCAGTAAAAGTGGAGGAAGAAGTTATAAGTATCCTTGAATGCTTAGGAGTATCTATTAAAACTGATAATGAATCTGATATAGATAAAGCTACAGCAATAAGTGGTAGCGGCCCTGGGTACATATTTTTAATAATGGAAATAATTGAAAATATTGGAATCGAATTGGGACTTAGCAAGGAGGTAAGTAAAAAGTTAGTAACTGAGACTTTTTTAGGAAGTAGCATTTTAGCAATAGAAAAAAGTAAAGGTTTTAAAGAACTAAGAGAAGATGTTACTTCACCAAATGGGACTACAGATGCTGGCATAAAAGAGATGATGAAAAATAAATTAGACCATTCAATTCAGTCAGGAATTATAAAAGCTTACGAAAGATCAAAGGAAATAAGTAATGATTAGCTCTTTTCTAGTTTATCTTTTAGAAATAATGTCGTGGGGAATAGTTGCGCGTGCTCTTTCTTCATGGATTCCAGATGCAGGAAAATATATTGCAGTTCAGATATTATTTAAATTAACTGACCCTTTGATAAAACCTATTCAAAAAGTACTCCCTACTCCTGGAATGATCGATTTTAGTCCTTTAGTGAGCATAATACTTATACAAATAATGATACGAATTATTCAATAATGAAATGTTACTTCTTCGGAAGTCAACGCTAAATGATCACCATTTTCTTTCTCAACTACCAATAACCCCTCATTATTTACCCCGATAGGTTTACAGGAAATATTCTTAGAAGTTTCTGTATTTCTAATATTAATATTTTTTTGGGGTATTAATATATTATTTTTCCAATGATTAAAAATATCCAAATAATCTGAATTTAAGCTTTCAGATAAAGAAATAATTAACTTATAAAATACATTATAGATATCAAAAACTAAATCGTTTTCTATTCTCAAGCTAGTAGCTTTAAAATCAAAATTTTCATAATCACTCAATTCAGTATTAACGTTTATCCCTATACCTAAATTAACAACGGAATATTTTTGACTTGAAAATGTTTTAATTATTATTCCACTTATTTTTTTATCATTTACTAAAATATCATTTGGCCATTTTATTACTATATGTTCATCTCTTTTTAAGAAAAATTTGATTGTATTCAGCACAGATATAGTTGAAATTACTGGAATACGATTTAATTTTCGAGAATCTAATTTTATTGGAACTGATAATAGTAAATTTTTTCCTAGCGGAGATTCCCAGTGCCTTCCAAATCTTCCTTGACCTTTATTTTGAAAATTGGCTACTATTATTTTATTAATAATATTTTTTTTAATATTTTCATCCACAATAGTCATAGTTGAAGGAATAGAATCAAGCCAATCTACTGAATAATTATTAAAGAAATTAGACCCTAATACCCCAGAAATATTTTTATACTTTTTTTCTAAATCACTTAGTAATATTTTCACGTTGACAATATAATTTATTTTTATATATTTAATTTTGTATTTTAAATTGGAGTTTAATGGATTATACAGAATTTACTAAAGCAAGACGCTTTAGGGAAAGATTTGCAATAAATATTTTACGATCGATTGCAATGATTTCTATTCTCACAACAATCGCAATTTTATTTTTCCTTTTTTATGAAACATTTAATTTTTTTACAAATGAAATGGAAGATGGTGGATTTGTAAAACCTTGGGAGTTTTTATTTGGTACAAAGTGGACTCCTCTCTTTAAGCCTCAAAGTTTTGGAATTTTACCTTTAGTTGCGGGAACCTTATTAGTAACAATTATTGCTGTAATAGTAGCCTTGATTCTTGGTTTATCTATATCAGTTTTTTTATCTGAATATGCACCTGAAAATATTAGAAGGATTATTAAACCTATTTTAGAAGTATTAGCTGGAATTCCTACTGTGGTGTATGGTTACTTTGCGCTTACCTTTGTTACTCCAATAATTATGAATATTGTTGGCTCTTTTGGTGGAAATATTATTATTTTCAATGCATTAAGCGCAGGATTAGTAATGGGACTAATGATTACTCCAATGGTATCTACAATTAGCGAAGATGCTTTAATATCTGTCCCCCAAAGTTTGAGAGATGCATCATATGCAATGGGGGCTAAAAAATTCCAAACAGCATTTAGAGTTGTTGTTCCAGCTGCCCTATCAGGAATATCTGCATCTGTAATATTGGGAATATCTAGGGCAATAGGGGAAACAATGATTGTTACAATTGCTGCAGGATCTACTCCAAACTTTACATTTAATCCACTAGAATCTATACAAGCAATGACAGCTTTTATAGTGCAAATTAGTCTTGGAGAAGCCCCTCACGGATCATTAGAATATAATACGATTTTTGCTGTTGGCTTGCTACTTTTTATGATGACACTATCTTTAAATATTTTTGGTAAATGGTTAGTAAGCAAATATTCGGAGAATTATTAATGAAGACAGAAAAATTAAGTTTTAAAAGGCGAACCAGAATAGATTATTTTGTAAACTATCTGCTTTTTTTCTCTGTTGTTATTGCATTTATAACATTGGCTTCTTTAATTATTGATATTTTTTCTGATGGATGGAAATGGTTTGATTGGCAATTTTTTAACAGCTATCCTTCAAGGAAACCTGAACTTGCAGGAATAAAAGCAGCTTTTTATGGAACAATATGGGTTATGTCGATTACGGCACTTTTATCAATCCCTATCGGTATTTCTACTGCACTGTATTTGGAAATGTTTGCTGATGATTCCAAGTTTAATAAGTTTATAAAAGTTAATATTAGTAATCTTGCAGGTGTACCTTCTATTATTTATGGAATAATTGGAATGGCCATATTTGTTGAGTTTTTTCAAATGGGTAGGGTAATTCTTGCAGGTGCATTAACTATGACATTACTTATACTTCCTATAATTATTATTGCTAGTCAAGAAGCCATTAAGCAAGTACCAAGTTATTATATGGACGCTGCTTTAGCTTTAGGGGCAACAAAATGGCAAGCAGTTGTAAAAGTTATTTTGCCTCAATCAATTCCAGGAATGGTAAGTGGTTTTATTCTTGCAATGTCTAGGGCAATAGGAGAATCAGCGCCAATGATTGCAATAAGTGCACTTGTATACATAACATTTTTACCTGAAGGTCCGCTGGATAGATTTACTGTGATGCCAATACAAATATATAACTGGATATCACAACCACAAGATGACTTTCGTGGTATAGCAGCAGCAGGAATAATATTACTTTTAATTATGTTATTGTCACTTAATTCATTGGCAATATTTTTAAGAGATTATTTCCAAAGAAGGAATTGATGTCTAATACATATTGGTTAATAAATTTAAAATCAGATGAATATATTAAAAATTCTTCAAATAAAAGGAATCAAATTTTTATGGATAAAGATAAAAAAAAGGTTACTAGGATGTCCAATGGCGATAAGTTAATTTATTATATTGGGGACAAAAATTGCTTTGTTGGAATTTCAGAAATAAAGAGCAATGCCCCTGAAGAATTAACCAATAAAAATTTATCCATAAAAGTTAAAAAATCCAACCATCTTAATATAAATAACTCTGTAGACGGAGATCAGGTAGGCCCTAGCCTAGATTATGTAAAAAGATGGGCACCGGAAAGATGGAGATTGGCAATGGTAGGGTCTTTACATATCGTATCTCAAAATGACTATAATCTAATTAATTCATCAATAAAGTCTCATTTATGCTAAGTTTTTATAAATGATTTAAAATTTTCCTTTGTCCTCTCCCCTACCAACTCAACAGATAAATTTTTAATGGAGGCCAATTCTTTAGCTACTAAAACAACATCTTTTGGTTCAGTCCATCTTTCTCTATTTTTTTTAAAATATTGAGGATACGAATCGGTCTCTATAACAATATCGTCAATAGAAAGTTTCTTAGCAACCTCTTTGAGATAATTGTTTCTTAACAATGTTTTAGCAAAAGATATTTTAAATCCTAAATTTATCATTTTTTTTGCTTCCTCATAATTACCATCAAAATAATGAACAGCCCCTCCATGCATATGATCTTTAAAATTCTCTAAAACATTATATGAATCTTCCATTGAAAACCTTGTGTGAAATACTATTGGCAGATCATTATCTATAGCTATCTGAATTTGTTCCTCAAACACTCTAATTTGAACTTTTTTATTTGGTGAAAAATCTTGATAATCTAATCCGATTTCACTTATCATTGAAATATTTTCATCGAGCATGTTCTTCAATTCTAATAAATCATTTTTCCAATTATCTGTGAGATCAGAAGGATGCAAGCCTATGCCTGCCACAATATCTGGATATTTATTTGCCAGTTCAATAGACTTTATTGAATCTTCAATTGTAGTTCCACTAGAAACTACTAATTCAACTCCTGATTCTCTCCACCTTTTAACTATTAAAGGAATTTCATCATCAGTATATTGAGACAAATGTGTGTGAATATCTATAAACATAATATAATTTATGATAAGGCATAATTCATGGATGAAAAAGAAAAAATAAATATAATAAAACAAATCCAAGATTCAAAAATTCAACTTTGTATTAGTTTTTCTGGTGCTGGATTTCAATTTTTGAATGATATATTGAAATTAGAAGGTGCTTCAAAATGTTTATTGAATGCAGATATCCCTTACTCTAAGGAATCGTTAAATCAAAATTTTCAAATATATGAACCCTTTATAACAAGAGATAATACAAAAAAATTAGCAATGAGTTCTCTGAATAAATTTTCAAAAAATAACAGTACTAACCTAATAATTTCAATAGGATGTACGGGCTCTTTAAAAACTTACTATAAAAAAAAGGGTGATGAAAAAGCTTGGATATATTTCTTAACTTCTGACAAACAAGAATATTGCTTCTATTTAGAATTTTATAGGGATTTAGAAAAGCCACTAACAAGAGAATTTCAAGATGAACTTATTAATGGAATGATAATGACAAACTTACGCGAATTTATAAATAATAATTATAAATTTTCTGCTCAAACTTCTAGTGAATCTAAAACAATAAAAGTTGACACTGAGGATATTGCCACAATACATTCAGGTCCTCTTGAATAAATAATATGAACAGCAAAGAATATACTCAAATATTAGAAGGACATAAAAAATTTAACATCTTAGAAAATGGAAGGCTTATTGCTGAAGAATTTATAAGTAAATCACTAATTCTCTCTGGATCTTTTAATCCTTTACATAATGGTCATATAAAATTATTAGAAGCTGCAAAAAATATGACTAAATTAGAGCCATTTTTCGAGATATCTATATCTAATGTAGACAAAAGAAACATAAGCTTAGAAGACTTAAACTCTAGAATTAGTCAATTTTATAATATTGGTAAAATATTAATAACCAACAGCGCAACTTTTGAAGATAAAAGTAATTTATTTAAAAAAAGTATATTTGCAATCGGATATGATACTGCAGTTAGAATTTTAGACAATAAATATTATGAAAAAGACATTAAAGAGTCTTTATCGAATATTAAAAAAAACGAATGCTCCTTCTTAGTCACAGGTAGAAAAATTAACGGAAAATATAAATACTTAAATGATCTGGAGATTGAATACCATAAAGGCCTATTTTCAATTATTCCAGAAGAAAATTTCAGACTTGATATATCGTCTACAGAAATTAGAGATAAATTATAATTCAGCAAATGATAATTCAGCAGCTTTAATTGTAATTTCTATATCAGAAATATCATGTGATGATGACATATGCCACCTGCCATTTTGAGACAATCTTATTCCATTTAAAAGCATTAACTTAGAAAATTCTCTGTATTTTTCTTGATCAACATTATTAGCATGATCTCTATAATTTTTTATGCTATCTAGATTTGTAAAACTTAAATAAAAGACACTCCCTAAACCTTGTATTAATATATCAATGTCATGCTTTTTTGCCACTTCTTTTAAGCCTTTTATAAGAATGTCTCCATTTTTATTTAATGACTTATAGAAATCCTCATTATTAAGTAAATAATCTAATGTTGCATGAGCTGCTGAAACTGACATTACATTCGTATTAAAACTTCCTCCATGCACCACATTTCCATTTGACATATAATCCATAATCTCTGGTTTTCCAGCAAGCATAGCAATTGGAAATCCACCTGCCATTGATTTTGCATAAGTTGATAGATCAGGTTCAACTCCGTATATTTCTTGCGCTCCCCCTAATGCAACCCTAAACCCTGTTCCTACTTCATCAAAAATTAACAATATTCCATGTTGATTGCACAACTTTCTTAAATTCTCTAAATATCCTGGGTTGGGAAGGATAACATTTGAATTCCATAAAATTGGCTCCGTTATTATTGCAGAAATATCATTATGAACTTTTAAAATGCTCTCAAGTGCTTCAATATCATTCCAGGGGGCTATTACTACCTCATCTGCTGTTCCTTTAGATATTCCTCCAGATTCAGCAATCGGGTCAAATAAAGTTTCTTCTGAGGAAACATCAGGATGCGAATTATATAAAACAGAATCCATCCACCCATGGTAATGCCCTTCGAATTTTAGAAACTTATTCTTATTTGTAAAAGATCTAGCAAGACGCAATGCTATTTGAACTATTTCTGTTCCTGAGCTTGCATATCTAACTTTACGCTTAAATGGCAAAGTTTTTTCAACAAACTCTGATAGTTCATTCTCTTTCTTTGTTTGCCCAGTTAAGCAAAAACCATCTTGCATATCTTGATAAACTGAGTTGGTAATAAAATCAGGGGAATGCCCAAAAATATTTGGCCCCATACCCATAACATAATCTATAAATTCATTGTCATCTACATCCGTCATTTTGCTGCCTTTTGCAGATTTAAAAAATAAAGGAACTGGCCACTCTGTTTGTCTAATACTACTACTTACTCCACCGGGTACCATTTTTTTGGCTTCTTCGTAGAGTTTTTTGCTATTATCAAATTTCATTATTAAATCCTTTAAATATTAAATTACTAATAATTATTCCGCTGATAGTAACTCAGGGGGTCAAAATTAAAGTCTAAATAATTATTCAGCCAATCAATTCCTAAATTTCTTGCTCTTTCATAAATTTCTTCTTTTTCAGGGCGAATACTAATAATATCTTGAAATTCTTGGTTGAACATTTCTTCTGTAAATTTTTTGCTATGAGCATCTCCAGTATCATGGCATATTGAACTATGCATTATTCTTTGTGCCGTTTGTGCAATTGAAATCCTTGCAGTAGCTAGGTCTTCCATTAATGCTGGTCTTTTCCCAGCCACTCCTTCAAGACTATCTATTCCTTTGGCGCCTCTTCCATTAAACCATCCTTCTAGGTATTCAATAATAGTTCTTACGTTTCTTCTGGTACCTTCTTTAGTAAGTTCTCCTTCAGGCTTAAGATTTATATTAGATAATGGATACAATTCAGGATTTTTCATATCTTCTGTAGGAGCCCAACCAGATGAATGCAAATCTTTAAAAGGTTTGGATGCAGTCTCCATATGATAAATATGAGCAACCCAACCTCTTAGGAATCCATTTTCAGCCTCCCAAGTTTTATCTGAGGTTATAGATGATGCAGCCATTTTGTTTATATCTTCATCTCTACTTGGTAAAGCTGTAGCCATTCCCCCAATAGGTACACCTCCGTGCTTTAAACATACTGCTACCAAATGCCTGAAAATACTAACCATAAAAGGGGTAGATGCAACATTAACTTCGAACCTATCCGGCCACACAAGATCAGGTCTACCCATTATAAATTCTAATACGCTAGCCTTTAAATCCCATCTAGCGGCGTTAAATCCAGCAGAATATTTACCAAGAGAAAATAAAATATTTTCCATATTTAATGCTATTGGGAGTGACTCGACTAGCATAATAGCTTTTATCTTATTGCTATCTAAATTATCTATAACTCTACAAGCTTCATCAAAAAACTCTTTCCAAAAAATTGCTTCATTTTCTGTTTCTAACTTTGGAATATAAAAATATATAAAATCTCCCTTTTTTTGCTGTTCTCTTCCGCAATGCATAAGTGTAAGAGTTGTTCCTAAAATTGAAGCTGAAATGGGGTTTCCATCAATTAAGAAATCTTCTTCATCTAATAACAAGCCTCTTTCTCTGTGCATAAAAAAGGGTAGTTTTCCAGGAACAACTTCATAGTTTTTCTTCTTTTCCTCATCATAAAATTTAAGATTTCCGATCACAGCACCTTTTCGATTAATTGCTGAATTAACAGTATCTTGGAGAGTATGCCCTGATGCATCTTCATCGTCATCTAAATCGCCATCTGCCCTAAACCCGCTAGGAGTTGGATTTAATCCGTTAATAAACATTGATGTCTGAGAAGAAGGTCCGGATATTTCTATTCCAGGTATAAATAGTTCGTCTGGCACATCTAGCTTCCATTCATTGCTGTTAGATGATTCAGTAAAAAGCTTTTCTACCGGATTAATATCAGAATCTTTTATAATTTCATGTAAATTTTTCTTTCTAATGGACCTGAACTTATTAATTTTATTTGAAAATTTATCATGTAGCTTTTCTAATACATCTAAAACTTCAGAAGTAAAAACAATATCAGAACCAACACACTCTTTATATTCTATTCTGCCATTTTTTTTCATTTTATCTTTCAGATCTTTGAATAGTTATTTCTGCCAAGTAAAGCTCGCCTGTTATAAGTTCATTTTCTCCAAAAGTACTATATAAACTTGGAGCCTCTACACTATTAGGGATAATTGTTAATTCAAATGAGTCATAAGTATTAGAATCTCCCAGCCCAGAATCAATTGCTTCTAGTTTGTATTTAATAATTTCAAACTCAGCATTCTCAGAAGTATCTCCTGTTTTACTTATTGGCATAACAAGTCCAGTGCCCTGAATATCAAATTTAAATCTCACCTCAGCTAATCCAGTCATAATCAAAGAATTTGAGTTTAAATCATAAGGCTTGGATACATAACTATCTACTGTAGTTGCCTTAAATTCTAAATGAAAATTATTAAATATAGCCGATCCTTTATTTCTTGTCTCCCATTTAAAAGGGGTGTCAAAACTTTCAGATATGTAAACTAGGTGATATCTATCAAAAGAAAATGAGTCTTTTAATTCTACAACTCCGCTACCGTCACTTAACTCAAAAACTCTTTTTAATATCCCTCCCCCTGATGCATAGTTATTTGTTACCTTCTCTACCCTCTCTTTAAGTTCTAGGGAAGTCATTTTATAGGATTCTATTTCTGATTTAGCATCAAGAATCTGATCAGAAGATCTAGCATTAACAAGATATTGATAAACATTTAGAGCAATCAACGCCGATAAAATTATAAAAATTAGCAATACTAACGGATTTTTATATAAATTATTTTTTTGGGTCAAGTTCATTTTTATATTAAGTATTTAAATTAATCATATTTTATATTAATTTAAATTATATAATTTAAAAACAAATACTATCGGGGATTAAAATGTCACATCAAATAAACTCAAATTATTCACCAGTTCCTAGTTGGTGCAAACTTCCATACGGAATGACTTTCAAAAACGATGCTACGTCAGTTGCCGTGGATTCCAAAGATAATGTATATGTCTTCTGCAGAGGCCCTGTTCCTTTATTCATATTTGATTCTGAAGGAAATTATATTAATAGTTGGGGGGAAGGAGAGTTTTTAAGACCTCATGGTATTTGTTTAGATAAAAATGATGATCTCTATTTAATTGATGATCAAGGCCATATGATAGAAAAAAGAACAAAGGAAGGAAAATTAATATTCAGGTTGGGTGAGAAAGGGAAATCGTCAGTAAGACAAAGTGGAGATATTTTTAATCTACCAACTGATGCAATTGTTGACCCTGATAATGGAGACATATTTATAAGTGATGGCTATGGAAATTCTAGAGTTCATAAATTTGATACTGAGGGAAACTACATTAAATCATGGGGAGAGCCTGGATCTGATGAAGGAAAATTTAGCTTACCTCATAATATCGCTATCACCTCTGACAAGAGATTAATAGTAGCTGATAGAGAAAATTTTAGATTACAGATATTTGATACTGAAGGAAATTTTCTTGACCAATGGCACATACATCACCCTATGTCAGTAACCACCGATAGTAAAGACAACATTTACGTTGGAGAAATGGGTCCTCCCCCTGTACAAGAAGGGGTGAAAAATCTAGGAAATTGTGTTTCTATTTTAAATTCAGAAGGCGAATTAATTGAAAGATTAGGTGACGAACTTCCAGGTTCAAACGACAATCAGTTTGTTGCTCCTCACGGTATAGCTGTTGATTCAAATGGATCAATATATGTTGCTGAAGTTGCTTGGACATTCTGGTTCTCTAGGCAAGAAAATCCTCCAATTGGAGAAATTCCTAGTTTAAGAAAGTGGCAACGTAATGATTGATGTTAATTCAATAATAATACTACTTGGATTTTTATTGGTAAGCATGCTTTTATGGTTTACCAAAAATAAAGAAAAGGCCAGCTCTTTTGAAGAGAAATTAGAATCTGAAGTTAAAGAGCTTGACGAGACTTTAATAAAAAGGCACCAAGATTTATTAAGAGAAATTAATGATATTAATTCAACATTTTCTAATAGTATTGGAAACTTTGAAAAAACATTTGAATCATATTCTAAGGAGAGTATCGAAGAAACTCGTAAATTAAACCAGTTACTAAAAAATAATCAGCAAAGAGGAGCGTGGGCTGAAAGAATATTAGACGACCTATTAAAGCATATAGGCATGATTGAAGGAATAGAATATGAAAAACAAGCGATTGGGTTGAAGGATGAAGACGGAGAAGATGTAAGGCCAGATTTCATTTTTTACTTAGACGGGCAAAATAAAGTTTTCCCATTAGATTCAAAATTTCCTCTTTCAAATTTTGCCAAACTATATGATGCCAATGATAACTTTCTTGAAGAGAATAAAACAAAATATATTTCCGACTTTAAAAAAAGAATTGTTGAAACTAGTAAATATGTAAATCCTAATGAAAATACAATAGAGTTGGCAGCAATGTTTGTTCCAGTCTCTACAATATTAGATAAAACTATAGAGATAGATAATGAGATAGTAGATTATGCCTTAGAGCGAAAAGTTGTACTAGTATCTCCAGCAAATTTTTATGCTTTAATTAGTTTCGTAAAACATTCAGCTATACTTTTTTCGCTATCCAAAGAACATGAGCAGGTGCTAGATGTATTTAGAAATATTCAAAAACAATATGATATGTACGAACAATCTTTTGGAGAAGTAGATAAAAAATTAAATGCACTAATTGATTCAATCAATGATATAAAAGGAACTAGGACAAAAATGCTATCTGCTCAAATAAAAAAGATAGATCAAATATTAAAATCTTCTAAGAAATTAAACGATTAGCATCAACTACATATCCACATAATTCACATTCAGAGTCTGAATCAGGAATATCATTACTATTCAATAATTTGTAGACATCTTTTAATATACCATCAATCCAAGAAATATCTCCTTCATGCTTAAGCAGAGTAACTTCAAAATCTAATACATCATTAAATTCCTGCTTATCTTTATTCGCATTTGCATAAACAATATAACAATCGGAAGATACAGAAAATCCTTTCTCAGAAAGCAGCCATTGATAAATTTCTAACTGCCTCATATATGTTTTTCCTCCATTAAATACCTCCTCCCAATTAGTAATTGGTTGAAATTGATTATCAAAAGATTTTGAAGTAGCTTTATAATCAGCAACTATCAAATCACCATTTGGTTTCACCCAAATATCATCAACAGCACCAAAAATTTCAATATCTGTTTCGATTTGACTAACGTTCTTTTCTGAATCAATATCTTCAAAAGAAGCTTGATAGTCATTATTATCTTTTTTTTGATTTTCGTCCTTCAGTTTTAAATCAACCCTAACCCCACTAAAATTATGCCTCCAAATATCTAATTCTTCGTGGGAATATGGAATAGCATCAATTTCATATTTTTCCATTATTGGATGTTTGGTTTTCATTCTACGATGATAATCAAACTCATTTTTAAATAGATTATCAACTGCATTATTCAAGTTAAAAGGGATTTGGGATAACTTTTTTAGCCCCAGCCTTCTATGCAAATAAAAACATTTTTTACAATCTAAAAATTCTTCTATTCCAGTCCTACTTAACTGATACTTTTTGTCATCATAAGCACCTGGTTTATATGTATATCTAGGGTTATTCCCTTTCATCATGTTCTTAGTCATGAGAGAATAATAACAATTACCCACTAGAAAAAGAGAAAATATAATATTAAAATAACATCTTCGTTAATTGTGGGGCTGTAGCTCAGCCGGTAGAGCACCTGCTTTGCAAGCAGGGGGTCAGGAGTTCGAGCCTCCTCAGCTCCACCATTA
>PBNX01000022.1 GCA_002723375.1 Dehalococcoidia bacterium | reverse complement strand
CACGGATATATGCCAAATGCCGGATTTAAAAGCACAAGGTCTAAAATATCTCAAAAAATTTCAAATCAAAGTAAATCTGAACTTAACCCTGATGATATTTTAATGACTTCGGGTGCCGCAGGAGCTCTAAATGTAATACTTCATTCTATAATTAATGAGGGTGAAGAAGTTATAATTTTTAAGCCTTTTTTTCCAGAATATAAATTTTATGTTGATAACCACGGAGGAAAGTCTTTATTTTGTGATTTTAAGGAAGATTTTACCCCTTCCATAGATAACCTAAAATCATTAATTAGCTCAAAAACTAAGGCGTTAATACTTAACTCACCGAATAATCCTACTGGAGTGTCTTATCCTGAAAAAATATTAATAGATATTTGCCAAGTTGTTTCGGAAGCAGAAGCAAAATTTAATTCAGATATTTTTATTATTAGCGATGAACCCTACAGATATTTAGAATACGAAGATAGTAATCAGCCATTTATTTTTGACTTGCACAAAAACGGCATAATAGCATCTTCTTTTTCCAAAGATTTAAGTATAGCCGGAGAAAGAATAGGATTTGTTGCATTGGGAGAAAAGATAAAGGATAAAGAATTGATTATAGATGCGCTTAATTTTTCCAATAGAACCCTTGGATTTGTGAATGCACCTGCACTTGGACAAAGGCTAGTCGAAAATTCAATTAATGCTTTAGCTGATATTAATAAATATAAGACGAAAAGAGACTATTTTTATTCTGAATTAATTAATTTTGGTTATGAAATTGTTAGGCCAACCGGAGGGTTTTATTTATTTCCTAAATCTCCAATAAATGATATTGAATTCACAAATCTATTGAAAAAAGAGAAAATACTAGTTGTGCCTGGCACAGGGTTTGGTGCCCCGGGGTATTTTAGAATTTCCTACAGTGTAGATGACTCAGTAATTGAAAATTCTCTTGATGGATTCAAGAAAGTTATAAAAAGTTTTAAAACTTAACGTTTGACAGATCTTTTAATCCTGAACCAGTAATAGGAACTAAAACATTAGAATTTTTTCCAAGAACCTTCCTGTTTATTAATTTCTCAACTCCAGCTAAAGCTGCGGCACATGTTATTTCAGAAAGAATACCCCAATTAGCAATTTTTCTGTGCCAACTTAATGTTTTTTCTTCAGAAACAATTTCACTCTCTCCTCTCGATGCATTTATACATTCAATAACTTGATTAATTCTTGGTGGGTCGGTGACAGCTATTCCTCCAGCTAATGTTTTAGAGCTAGAATTAAATTTCCAATCGAAGTTATTAATTTTTTGATAAATTGGAGAAAAATCTTCCATTTGAATGCAATGCAGCTTAGGAATTTTTCTTAATAATCCCAACCCTTTTAATTCATGAAATCCTTTATAGGCACCTATAAGTAGAGAGCCATTCCCAACAGGTATAACAATATCAGTTATTTTTTCTTTAAATTCATCATAAATTTCATAAGCAAAAGATTTCATGCCTTCAATAAAATAAGGATTATAATTATGAGATACATATGGAATGCCAGTTTTTCTGCAAAATTCCTTTGCTGCATCTGTTGAATTCTGTCTTGGCCCAGATATATTATGCAGCTCTCCTCCAAAAATTTTTACCTGATTTTTTTTATTTAATGGTGTCTGTTCAGGAACAAATATATGACACTTCATTCCTAAATTTTTAGCATATGCTGACATAGAGGCACCTGCATTACCCGATGAGTCTTCAACAAATTCTTTTACTCCTGCCTCTTTAGCTTTAGATAATAACAAAGATGTTCCTCTGTCTTTAAATGATCCAGTTGGTGAAAAATACTCCAGTTTAAACATTAAATCTCCAAGCACAGGAAATTTATCCTTAAATCTAACTACAGGAGTATTCCCTTCACCCAATGTTTCAATATTTAAAGGTGAGGGCAGCACAGGAAAGTGAGAATTATTTTTAAAATACCTAATATCAAAACAAGAATATTCAGACTCTTCACATTTTAGTTTAAAAAAATCTGGTTCAAATTCCTTTTTACATTCTATGCATATGTATTCATGATTCATAATTAATTAATAATTTGATATTTTAATTATGTAATATTAATCTCATTTTAGATAGCAGGTTAGGAGATTAATTATGACAGAAACAGGATTATCAGGTCTTTGGTACGACAAACCAAAAAAATGGGAACTTGTTGAGCTTCCAGTTCATAAACCTGAAGAAGATGAAATCGTAATTCGAGTTACCGCAACAGGAATATGCGGATCTGACCTACATGTAACTAGAGGCGACGGTATGGATGAGAATTCTCCTGAAAGAGGGCCTTTAGCTATGGGACATGAAATGACAGGTGTTGTTCACAGCATGGGCAGTAAAGTGAAAACAGATTCACTAAAAAAACCTTTAAGAGAGGGTGATAGAGTTATTTTTCCTTTCTTTTTTCCTTGCATGAGTTGTTATAACTGCATTAAAGGAGAATTTGGAGCATGCAAATTTAGATCAAGGGTTCCTTACCAAGACTTTAAGTATTGCAATTCAGGATACTCGCAATATTTTGTGCTAAGATCCCCACACTTTATTTTCCACTCCCCTGAATCATTAAGTGACGAGGCTTTGGTATCTTTAAATTGTGCATTAGCACAAGTTGTAGAGGCATTTAATTTTGGAAAAATAAATTTTGGCGATAATGTCGTCATTCAGGGAGCTGGTGCCTTAGGTATTTATGCAACAGCTGTAGCAAGAAATATGGGTGCAAATGAAGTTATTGTGATCGATGGTCATGAATCTAGATTAAAGCTTGCAGAAAAATGCGGGGCCAGCAAGACAATTAATATTTCTGAATTTAAATCTAGCGAAGAAAGAATAGAATTCATATTCGATTATACAAATGGAATTGGGGCAGATATTGCTATTGAATTAGTAGGTTTTCCTGCTGTTGTAGAAGAAGGACTAAAAATGGTTAGGATGAGAGGAAAATATCTAGAAATTGGAAGTATTGCTCCTAATTCTTTTATTAATGTAGATACAAATTATTTAGTTTCAAATCAAATTAGAATGATGAATTTTCAACACTACGACCCATGGATAATCCCTAAATGTGCAGATTTTCTTGAAAGAACTAAATCTGACTACCCTTTGACTTCACTGGTATCCCACAGATTCAGCCTGGAAGATATCAACGAAGGTTTTGAAAAATCAGATTGGCTTGGAGATAAGGCAGATAAATCAATTACAAGAGCAGTAATATTACCTTAATTTAGGTTCGAAATCTTAAATTATTTTTATTTAGGTCACTAAGTTTAGTAACACCCATTAACTTCATATCTCTTTCTAATTCGGTTTTATAAATATTCAATGCTTTTTCAACGCCCTTTTCACCCGCAGCAGCAAGCGCATATAAATATAATCTTCCACCTGAAACTGCTTTTGCGCCCAGAGATAGAGCTTTTAGCATGTGAGTGCCTCTATGAATTCCACCATCGATTATGATATCAATTTTGCCCTCTACAGCATCAACAATCTCTTGCAGTTGATCAAAAGATGATCTAGATCCATCAAGTTGCCTGCCTCCATGATTGGAAATAATTATGCCTGTGCATCCAATATCAATAGCTCTTTTTGCATCTTCGGCGCTCATAACCCCTTTTAGGGCAAAATGACCACCCCATTTTGATCTAAGCCTTTCTGCATCATCCCAATTCATTGACTGGTCTAAGAAATTAGAAAAATAAGAGCTTATGGACATCGAAACATCTGACAAGCCTTCAACATGATCTTTAATAAGCGGCAATTCAAACTTTTTTCTAAATGTATAATTTAATCCCCATCTTGGCTTTCTTGCATACTCAAATAATGTTCCTAAAGATAATTCTGGAGGAGATTTAAACCCTGTTCTTAAGTCCCTTTCTCTATTTCCAGCAACAATTGTATCAACAGTCAGGGCTAGAACATCGAATTTAGCTAATCTTGCTTTTTCCAATACAACATCATTTAATCCGCTATCCTTATGATAGTAAAATTGAAATAGTTTTGGAGTATCGATTTCTGATAATTCCTCAACCGGGATTGTAGATAATGTTGAAACACCAAACATAGTATTCATTTTTTTTGCTGCCTTAGCTACGGCTCTTTCTCCATCATGATGAAATAATCTTTGGAGAGCAGTTGGAGAGCAAAAAAATGGCAAATCAAGTTTTTTTCCAAATATTGTTGTTGATAAATCTATATTTTCAACGCCTCTTAAAACATTTGGGATAAGATCAACATCATTGTATGCACTAGCATTTCTATTATAAGTAACCTCGTCTTCGGCAGCCCCATCAATATAATGAAAAATTGGAGATGGTATCCTTTTTTTTGCTAATTTCCTAAAGTCATAATAATTGTGACAATTATCTAAAGCATTATTACTTTTTAATTTAAATTTTATGAAATTCATTTGTAGCGCTTATAATTAAAAAACTAATAGTAACAAAAGGGGGGAATAAATTGAATCTAAATCTTGAAAATAAAATAGCAATAATTACTGGGGGAAGCGACGGGATCGGCAAAGAGACAGCAAGAATTATGAGTGAAGAAGGTGCCAAGGTATCAATATTCGCTAGAAACTTAGAAAATCTTGAAAAAACAAAATCTGAACTAGAGAGCTTAACATCAAAAAAAATTGATATATATTCTGTTGATGTGAGAGATCAAAAAAGTATTAAAACTGCCGTAGATCAAGTAATTAATAAAAATAAAAAAATTGATATATTAGTAAATAATGCAGGAACGTCATCTGCTCATCCTATAATGGATATTACAGACGAAATTATGTCTGACGACATAGGGACTAAGCTATATGGGGCTATATATATGATTCAAGCCGTTGTTCCTTCTATGAAAAAAAATGGCAACGGATCAATAGTAAATATTACCACTCCAGGAGGGAAAGCATCTGGGGCCAAAACGGTACCTACATCAGTATCAAGAGCTGCTGGGATATCATTAACCAAAGCAACTGCAAACGAATTAAGTGAGTTCAATATTAGGGTAAATACAGTTTGTGTTGGACTATTTAAATCTGGTCAACACAGAAAAAGATATGAAGAAATAATTAAAACAGACAAAAATTTAACAATTGATGAATTCTATAATGATCTTGGAAAAAATGTGCCACTAGGTAATCGTGTGGGTGAAGCAGAAGAAGCGGCGTCTTTAATAACATACTTAAGTTCAAGCCAAGCTAGCTATATTTCTGGAACAGCTATAAATGTTGATGGAGGGGCTTCTCCAGTTGTTTAACTTAATTTTTCCAAAACCAAATTGATCATAAGCTTAATGCCATAATCAAGGCAATTTTCGTCAAAATCAAACTTTGAATTATGGTGCATTTCAGCTCCATCTTTTCGCCCTCCTAAAAGTGCATAAACAGATGGAGCAACTTGCATAAATTCTGACATATCATCTGCAACACTTACAGGCTTGACGGTTATTGCTGATTCTTCCCCAAATAGATTTGAAGTTAATTTTGATACATATTGGGAGAAGGAAAGATTATTAATAACCGGCCCTGTACCGCTAATTAATGAAAAATTTCCTTTAGCTCCATAATTTTTGGGTAAATTTTTTGATAAGTTTTCTAGCTCAGATATCAAAGTTTCTCTATTTTCTGAACTGTCAGCCCTTATAGTACCTTTGATTGTTACTTTTTCAGGGGTTATGTTTGCTGCTGTCCCGCCATCTATCATTCCAAATGATATTACTGATAAGTCAGATGGATCTGCTTTCCTGCTAACAATTGACTGAGCGGTATTTATTAAATTAGATGCTATGTATATTGGGTCAATATTTTTGTGAGGCATTGCTCCGTGACCACCCTTTCCAATAATTTCGATCTGAAAAGTATCAGCACTTACAAATACTCCTGAAGGATTTATAGCTATTTTCCCAGTTTGAATTTGATTCCAAATATGAAACCCAAAAACAAATGAAATATCCTTAAATAGATCAGGTTTTTCATTTATCATTATTTTTGCCCCTCCAATTTCTTCTTCTGCTGGCTGAAAAACTAACCTGACTGTACCAGCAAATAAATTGGAATTTAAAGAGAGAAATTTTGCTGTCGCAAGCAAAATTGCCATATGGCCATCATGTCCACATGCATGCATGTTTTTTGTATGAGATTTAAATTTTAAGCCTGTCTCCTCAATAATTGGAAGGCCATCCATATCTGCTCTTAAAATAATAATTTCTTTTGAGGTATTTAATAACCCTTTAATGTCTGCAATAATACCTGTTGTGGCAACATTTGAATGAAATTTTATTCCTATTTCGGCCAAATAATTTTTAATAAACTCAGCAGTTTTAATTTCCTTAAAAGCAATTTCAGGAATTTTATGCAGTTTCTTTCTTAGTTCTTTGACCTCTAAAAAATATGAATCTTGAATGATTGTATTAGAATTTATCAAATTACTTTTTTCTGCCTCATGAATTCAGCAAACTTTTCTATGCCTTCTCTATTCATTTCAGGGGTTTCGTAAGCAAAGCAGAGCCTAGCTGAGTTAACTCCTGATTTGCCTGATGGTGAAAATCTATCACCTGCTAAATAGCCAACCCCTTCATCAAAACATTCTTGCTGAAGATCTGCCATATTAACATCGTCGGGAAAGGTTATCCAAAGATAGCATCCGCCTTCAGGAATAGTCCAAGATACGCCTGTTCCTCCAAAATTTTCACCCAGAGATGAAACCATTGCATCTCTTTTCTCTCTTAGCAATGCTGTTATTTTTTCTTTATGGGATTCCATTTCATTTTTTAAAAAGTTTTCAATCGCTAAAGAAACAAATTGACTAGGACCAGAGGTTTTTAAATAATTTAATCTTTTCATAATTTCTACAGGAGCATTTACGTACCCCATTCTTAATCCTGGTGCAATAAGTTTAGAAAATGAAGCAACATGAATAACTGAACCGGTTTCATCAAGAGACTTATATGAATCTTGGCTTTCTCCTTCAAATCTTAAGTCAACATAACAATCATCTTCTAATAAAGGTAATCCGTGTTTACTTAAAATATCAAGAACTTCCTTTCTTCTTTGAGTAGGAATTGTAGAGCCGGTTGGATTTTGAAACTCAGGTATAGAATATAAATATTTAATAGTCTTTCCTTCAGATTTAAGCTTAATAATTAGTTTATCTAGTTCTTCAGGTATTATTCCCTTGTCATCTAATTTAGTGCCTACAATATCTGCTTTTGCTTTTTGAAGTTGATTCAAGGTGCCTAAATAAACAAATTCCTCTGTTATAACTGTATCTCCAGAATCAGTTAAATTTTGAATAACAAGGTTATTTGCCTCACCAGACCCATGGGTTACAAGAATTTCCTCAGCAGTTGTTTCAATTCCTCTATCATTTTTTAGTTTTTCTTTGATAAATTCTCTCAATTCTATTGATCCAAATGAATGAGGGTAATATGCTAAATCTCTACCTTCTCTCTCAAGGCCTTTTCTGAGACCTTCTAGAAGGCCATCTGATGGAATTGTTTCTGGTGCAGGATATGCTACAGCAAAGTCATATTTTGCATGTACTGGGCCAGAAATCTCTTGCTCCTCTGACTTTTGTGAGTAAAATTTTTCGAAGTTAAACTTAGTTGTCATTTAATTCTCCTTAGCTAAATTAACAATTAGGATTAAATGAAATTATGAGGGGAAATAAAAAAGTTTTCAAGATTTAACACTTTGTTATCAATTTACTAAATTAATAATTAAAAATTATATTTTTACGTATTCAGTAAAATAAATATCTAATTATTCTGATTATAGTTGATTTTTAAATATATATTAATTTTTCGTGCAAATAATCAAGCAATTTCATCAAATCTAATATTCTATAATGAAATTTATGGAGAATCTTGAATTTGACAATTTAATAGACGGGCTTACTAACTTAAGCACATCTGAGGAAAGCTCAAAAAAAAATAATTTAGATAAAGAAACTAAGGATTCTGAGTCTGATTTAACCCAAGATTCTGTAAAAACCTATTTGTCAGAAATCGGCAAGAATACATTACTCAAATCTGATGAAGAAAGAAACCTAGCTATGGACCTTGAAGCTGCAGATCAGCTAACTTCTATTGGAAATATTGAAGAACTAAATGCTGAAAAAATAAATTTGTGGCTAAATGAGTCTAAGAAGGTTTATATAGAAAGTAAAAATTCACTACAAATCCTTGTCGATTCTAGCTCCTTTGATATTAATGCTTACAAATTAGCCTTTACTGAGTTATACGAAAATACTGAATTGATTGAATTAATAAACTCACCCTTTTCTGAAGATTTTACTAATCAAATAGAAAATAAAGATGATCTGAGTTTAGAAAATATCACCAATGATATAAAAAGAATATCTATTATTCTAAGAACTATTCCGCATTTCTTAATCAATAAGATGGATGAAGAAAAAATCTCTAATATTTCAGAAGACCAAATTTTAGATATCAAAAAAAGATTTGCTTCACTGGAAAATAAAGGTCGTTTAGCAACAAGAGAATTAACTGAGTCCAACCTTAGACTAGTAGTTAGTGTTGCAAAAAAACATATTAATAGAGGAATTGGAATATTAGACTTAATCCAAGAAGGAAATATTGGCTTACTGAAAGCTATTAAAAAATTTGATTATAGAAGAGGTTTTAAGTTTAGTACTTATGCAACATGGTGGATAAGGCAAGGCATAACAAGAGCCTTGGCAGACCAGTCGAGAACCATAAGAATTCCTGTACATTTAGTTGAAGCACTAAATAAGGTGACTAGAGTGCAAAGACAGTTGGCACAGGAATATAATAGGGAGCCAACCATCGATGAAATTGCAACAGCATCAGGATTGCCAAAGAAAAAAATTAATACTGTACTTTCAGCATCTGCTCAGCCTATTTCATTGGCAACTACTATAGGAGATGATTCTTCAACTGAGATTGGTAATTTAGTAGAGGATAAATCAGGAATAGTTCCTTCTGAGGTTGCCGAAAAAGATATGACTAAAGAAGAAATAACTAAGCTTTTAGATAATCTAAGTTCCAGGGAGAGATTAGTTTTGCAACTAAGATTCGGCCTTTCTGATGGAAAAAATAGAACACTTGAAGACATTGGGAAAATGCTTGGATTGACTAGAGAAAGAATTAGGCAGATTGAAAAAAAGGCTCTATCAAAATTAAGAGGGCTAGAAAACATTGGCCAATTAAGGGAATTAATTGTTTAGTTTGAAATAAACTTTTTATACCAAATTTGAAAAGTAATTACACTCCAAATGCTTTGTACTCCATATCCTCTGCCATCTAAATGTTCCTTAAAAATGTTTTTGACTTCTTTAAAATTTATAAATTCATCTGTTCCGCTGACATAATTTTCATTTATAATTTCATAAGCCATTTCTTGTAAGTCTTCTCTAAGCCATTTTGAAATAGGGCTTACCCACCCTTTTTTAGAATTGTTAAGTAGAAAATCAGGTATGCTTGATTTCATGGAATCAATCAGTATCTGCTTGCCTCTAAGTTTATTTTTTAAAGGATATTTCCATGAGCTTTTCAAATTTTTAGACAGTTCAATTAATCTTTCATCAAGAAATGGCACTCTATTTTCTATTCCATGAGACATGCTCATCTTATCAGCCCTCATGAGGTAATCATCTACTAGCCAAGAATTAAGCTCGGCATTAATTAGAGAGTCAAAAAGACTGCTGGAGTAATAAAACTTTTTTAAGAAATCATCTAGATATTTGTTTAACTTAGAGTCATCTTTAATATTAAGAGAAGCAATCTTATCTGATTTTAGCTCACTATTATCTGCAAAAGAAAGGTATAAATCAGTTAAGCTTTCATAGTTTAATCTGTTTTTGTTTTTTGAATTTAATAATTTATCTGGAATAATAGGAATTGTAATCTTCCTTAAAATAGAAGGTACCTTTCTCCACCTTTCAATCATTCTATAAGATCTATATCTATCATAACCACCAAATATTTCATCCCCTCCTTCCCCGGAAAGTATTACTTTGTTGTTGATTGATGCTTTCCTTGCAAGTAAATAATTTGGTAAGAGACTAGAATTAGAATTAGGTTCATCCATGTGCCAAACCACATCTTCTATAGAATCAATAATTGATTGTTCTGAAATTTGAATTTCAGTATGGTTAGAATTAAAAAATTTAGATGATTTTCTTGCATATATTGCATCGGAATTAAATTTTTCATTGTCTTTATCTGAAACTCTAAATGATGATGAATATGTGTTTATTTTTTTACCTGAAATTTGGCTCATTAAGCTTAAAAGTAAATTTGAATCAATTCCACCTGAAAGAAAAAGGCCCACGGGTACATCAGAAATCATCTGGTCTTCCATGACTTCATTTAATAATTTGGGTATAAAAGATTTTGCATCCTCAATGTTCTCTAATTTTGGAATTGAGATTTGTTTATCTGATGCTATTCTCTTTTCTTTTCCTTTAGAAAAAATTATTGTATTGCCTGGAAGAAGTCTCTTAATCCCCTGCCAAATAGTTTCTTCTCCCGTAACATACCCTAATCTAAAGTAGCAGTTTAAAGCATTTATATTAATTTGTTTCTTAGGCATCAAAGAATATAAGGATTTCATTTCTGAAGAAAAAATTATCTTTCCATTTAAATAAGCATAATAAAGTGGTTTTACGCCAACTTTGTCTCTGCATAAAATTAATTCCTTTTTTAAGGCATCCCATATAGCGAATGCATATATTCCTGAAATTTTATTCAAGCAATTCAAGCCATATTCTTCAAAAAGCTCTAATATCACTTCAGTGTCTGTTCCTGATATAAATTTATGTTTTGGCTTAATGTTGGTTCTTAATTTTTTAAAATTATAAATTTCTCCATTAAATACAATTGTGTACCTACCAGTAGAACTTTTCATAGGCTGATGTCCAGCATAGGACAGGTCTTGTATTGACAGCCTGCAATGACCAAGAGTGACTCCGGGCTCTGAAAAAACACCTCTATCATCAGGCCCTCTATGATCTATTTTAGAAATCATATCCTCTACAAGGCCTGAGTTTTCTTCTGATATTCCTGCAATTCCACACATATTGTCATGAATTATAAAACATTAATTAAAAAACGATTCATTTCTAATTAACTTCTAAAAGCTCAGACCATTTGGTGGTGTAACGATTAGATCTATTTTCACATTTCATTTTCCATTCCTTACTTATTCCCTGAGATAAATAAAAAAGGGTTTGGGGGCCCATATAATTATTTATTCTGTCGACAGTTTTCATAAAATTATTTTGATCTTCGCTATCATTAGTTGAAAAAAAGTGAGCCTGTTTATAGTTATCAGGCACTAGGTCAAGCAGCATTATTCCACATTTATGATACTTGTGCCCTTTTCTGTACAACCCTCTCATCAATCTCCTTGCTGCACATAGTATGACCCTGGAATCAGAGGTGGGAAGATCAAAATTTAAAGCATGTCCATTTTTGTACTGAGGTTTGTTTTGATGAAAAGGATTAGTTCTAATAAAAACATAAATTCCACTTGCCTTACTATTCTGTTTCCTAAGTTTTTCGCAAGCTCTTGCTGCGTAAGAAGAAAGGGCTTCTAAAATTGGTTCTATTTCAGCAATTGAAGTACCAAAAGACTTAGATGACATTATATTTTTCTTGGGTGATATTGATTCAATGTCTAGGCAAGGCATGCCTCTAAGTTCATAAACCATTCTTTCTAGTAATACACTAGTATGCTTTCTTATAAATTTAGCATTTGAATTTTTAAGTTCCAAGGCAGTTGATACCCCCAAATGCCTTAATTTTTTTCCCCACTTGTTAGATATCCCCCACAACTCTTCAACTGGAAGATTCCTCATTATGTCGTTAGCTACATTATTTTCACTAATATCAAAAACCCCCTCATAAGTTCTCTTTTTTGCGATGTGATTAGCAATTTTTGATAGAGTCTTTGTGGGAGCAATGCCGAAAGACATGGGTATTCCCGTCCATTTGATTATTTTTTTTCTTATATTCACTACATCTTTAAAAATATCATCAAAAGAAATAGTATTGGTTTTTATAAAAGCTTCATCAATAGAATAAATTTCCAATTTAGGGGCAAACATTTCTAAAGACTCCATCACCCTATCTGACATATCTCCATAAAACTGATAATTTGAAGAAAAAACATAGACTTTATTTTTCTCAACCACATCTTTCTGTTGATATAAAGGGGCCCCCATAGGTATTCCTAATTTTTTTGCCTCATCTGACCTTGAAACAATACATCCATCATTATTAGATAAAACCACTACTGGCTTTTTATCTAACAAAGGATTAAAAACTCTTTCGCAAGATACATAAAAATTATTGCAATCGGCAAGAATAAATTTTTTCATTTACCTATACTTGATGAAGGACGTTTGTTACAACTCCCCATATAATAACTTCATTATCTTCTTCAAATTTTATTGGTTCAAAATCATTATTTTCTGGCATCAGATAGGTATCTTTTTTGGATTTATGTAGTCTTTTGACGGTTAATTGGCCATCTACTGCTGCTATAACAATTTTTCCGTGCTTTGCTTCTATACTTCTATCAACTACTAAAATATCCCCGGAATGTATTCCAGCATTAACCATTGAGTCTCCAGCCGCACGCACAAAGAATGTTGCTGTTGGGTGTTTTATTAAATATTTATTTAAATCTAGTTTTCCCTCTATATGGTCATCTGCAGGCGAAGGAAACCCAGCTTGAACAGCACAAGAATATAAAGGCAAACTATAACCCTCAGTTGATATTAACTCAATGACTTCTCCTAAGAGACTTTCAGGAATCCTGATAGGTTTAGTGGGTTCTCTATATTTCCCTTGGCCTTTAGGTCTTCCGGCTCCTAACCTAGCTCCTCCTCTTGGCATAAATTAACCTTTCATAACTAAATAATATTAATGATTAGAATATCGTACAATATTCAAAAGTCAATATAAATTTTTCTTTTTTTATCTAAATAGGTAACATCACGATATGTATGATTTAAATTCAGAATTCAAAGATAAAGTCTGTCTTATAACAGGAGGAAGTTCAGGAATTGGAAGAGGCATTGCTATAGATTTCGGAAAGGCTGGAGCAAAGGTAATAGTTGCCGATATACAAGAAAAATCTAAGATTGGAAAATACCACGATACAGATATTAAAACTACAACTTCAGAAGAAATTAAAAAAAATGGAGGGATATCTGAATTTTTTGAGTGCGACTGTTCAGATGAAAAAAGTATCAATGGGTTAATAAGTCATATTGAAAATAAATATGGAAAATTAGATATTTTAGTCAATAATGCTGGAATGCATATCCCAGGAACTATTGAAGATATAAGTGTTAAAGAATGGGATAAAGTAGTTAATTTAAATTTAAGAGGAATATTCTTATTATCTAAAAAATCAATAGGAATGCTAAAGCAATCTAAATCTGGAAGAATAATAAATATTGCTTCAATACATGCTTTTCATGGAGTACTGGGGCCAGCGTATGCGCCTTCAAAATCAGCTGTAGTAAATCTTACTAAAAACATAGCAATTACACTCGGAAAATATAATATCACTGCTAATTGTATATGCCCTGGCTATATAGAAACTCCTATACAGGATTACAATACTCAAAAAGAGATTTCAGATTACAAAAAAACTTTACCGTTAAATAGATTTGGAAAGCCATCTGATATAGCAAATGCAGTATTATTTTTTGCTTCTAATAAATCTGACTGGATAACAGGAGCATACCTAATCGTAGATGGAGGAGATTCGGCTTCATAATTAGGCAGTCGAATTTAATTAATAAATGAAATTCATAATTCAAATTACTTGTTTATTAATGGCAATTTTGTTGGTGGGATGCGGATCCACTTCTATTGAGCCAGAACCTACACCTACTGCTACTCTAGAACCTACACCTACTGCTACTCTAGAACCTACACCTACTGCTATTCCAGAAATAAGCATAAAAGTAGAGTTTGAAGAGGAAATTAACTTATATTTAAACCTAGACGTGCCAGAAGGTTTTGTATTAGAAAAATTAATAGTTGAAAAATATGAAGGAAAAGATGAAATAGCTTTTTTTGGAATTCAAAAAGGTAAAAAATACACTGCCGGAGATGATATTACGAAAATGATCTCATGGGGGCATTTTGGACCTAATTCTAAAGATATTTTATATTACTCAGACAATTTAGAATTTAAGAACAAAGTTAAAGTTACTTTAGATTCCGGTTCTTATTCAATCAGATTTGCTCAAAATAATTATAAAGATGCTAATTACCAATTAATGGGAAAATTAATTCCCTCTCAAAAACAATGAAAATAATAATATCTCCATAGTCTTTAGGATTACGAAATTAGTATTTATTAACAAGTATTTAACAAATATTTAAATATAATTTACGTTTTATTACATTTAAATATTATTATTTAAGTTAAATAATTCATTCGGAAAAGGAGATTAAGTGAATTTATTTAAGTGGATTGATGGAAGTATAAATTATGTGATCAATACCAAGCCAAAGTATATTGAAGATGATTACGGCCCAAGGCTTAGTTATTACGATAATGCAACAAGTGCTGCAGTTAACAGTAAATTGGTGAGTAGTTCCTACCTGTATTATTTCAGTTAATACTCAAAGTCTGTAATATAGGCTTGTGTTAAAAAAATTATTATTCGTTTCCATAATTTTGTTTCTACATGGGTGTTTGCCGGATCCCTCTAATGAACAATTAAATCAAGTTACTAACATTCCGAACATATATTCTATAGAAGATTTTAAAAATTTGGGTTTAAAAATAGGTGAAAAATATGATAGCGATGACTTACCTGGTGCTCTATCAGTCTATTGGGGTTTCTGGAAAGATGTTGATGCAGATGAAGGAAGCGCAAGATTTCAATCACTGGGGGGTTCTGTTGGCGGAATGAGAGACTTTGAAATTCGATTCTATGCTTCTCATCCAGATGCAGTTAAATACGGTACTAAATTCGCAATAAATGCAACTGGCCCTGATGCAGTTTTAACTAAAAAAGAATCATTGTGGGCTGAAGGCATAAAAAATAGAAGAACTTCTGGGGGACCTGACGGCTCACCTCTTCCGAAATATGGAGGATATGTAATATACGGCAATTTAATTCTATTGTGTGAAGGCGTCACTTTAGATCAATCAACTCAAACTTGTAGTAATTTGATAAGAAATTTAGATCAATAAAGTATCAAAAAATATAGAATAGAGCCATGAAAAAGATTTTATTCATAATGCTTATTGGACTATTACTTGGGTGTTCTAGAGAAACTGAACCTATACCTGAAGTTGATGTTGATGCAACTATTGAGGCTTGGGTTGGAATAGAATTAGAAGAAGAAAAGCCTGAACCTACTGCTACTCCTGAACCTGAACCTACTGCTACTCCTGAACCTGAACCTACTACTACTCCTGAACCT
>PBNX01000021.1 GCA_002723375.1 Dehalococcoidia bacterium | reverse complement strand
GGGCATACTTCAACACATGCAAGGCATCTTGTGCAATCCCATACGCCTGAATTCTCATTTAGTTTACCCAGTCTACTTTTTTTCTCTTCATCTCTTGGGTCTGCAACGAATCTATACGCTTTTGCTAAAGCTGCAGGACCAGTGAAAGTTGGATCTACCTCTAATGCTGTGCATTCTGATACACAAGCACCACACATTATGCAATTCATAACACCCAAAAGGTGTGTCATACTCTCATTTGAAGCAATATGTTCAGCTTCTGGTTCAAAATTTGTCCTTACATAAGGGTCTACACTTTTAACTTTTGACCAAAAAAGGTCCATATCAGTAACTAAATCTTTTATAACTGGAAAGTTGCCCATAGGTTCAACTGTTACTAGTTCACCATTTGGAGAAACTTCTTTAATTCTAGTTTTACACACTAACTTCGCAGATCCATTAACCTTCATAGAACATGAACCACAAATTGAAGCTCTACATGAACATCTTAATGCTAAAGTTCCGTCTATTTCTTCCCTGATTTTTATTAATCCATCAAGAATAGTTGAGTCTTCTGCAACATCTAATGAATAATCTTGGTAAAACGATTCTGACTCATTTTCTGGATTAAACCTCTTAACTTTTATTTGCGCTTCCAATTAATATACTCTTTCAGTAGGTTGCCAATCAGTAATAGTTACATCTGATGTAGTTGTATTTAACTCTTCACCTTCAAATTGTACAAGTGTATGTTTTAGCCAATCTGAATCATTTCTTGTCTTCAAGTCAGTTCTAAAATGCGCCCCTCTACTTTCCAATCTCATATCTGCACCCTGGCAGATAGATTCAGCCACATCAACCATAAATTCAAGCTCAAGATAAGATACTAAATCTGTATTAAATACCTTTCCTTTATTTTCAATAGATACATTAGGCAGCTGACCTCTTAAATCTTTCATTTTTGTTATAGCTTCACTGATACTATTTTTATCTCTCCAGACTCCAATTCCTTTTGTCATAGTCGACCCCATCTTATTTCTTAGTTCAGCTGATCTCATTCCTTTAGGTCTATCCAAAATATTTTGTATCCTGGATTTTTCTTTTGAAAGTTCTCTTTCCTCAATATCTACTGAATTTGATGACTTGATGTAATCCACGCTATTTACGGCTGCCCTTCTTCCAAAAACTATAGTATCTAGCAAAGAATTTGCTCCTAGTCTGTTTGCCCCATGAACACTTACATTTGCACATTCACCTGCAGCATATAGACCTGGTATATTAGTTGCTCCATTAAGGTCAGTTTTAATGCCTCCCATTATATAGTGCATTCCAGGCTTAATTGGAATTGGAGACTCAGAAAGATCAATACCTCTAAATTCAAGAGCAACCTCTTGCAGGTATCCAAGCCTTTCTTCAATAAACTTCTTTCCAAGATGCCTTAAATCTAAATAAACACAACCATCAACTCCTCTTCCTTCATCAATTTCAGTTTGCTCTGCTCTTGATACTACATCTCTAGAAGCTAGCTCCATATAATCAGGGGCATATTTTTCCATAAATCGATCCCCTTCAGAATTAATTAAGTAAGCACCATCTCCTCTGGCAGCTTCCGATAATAATATTCCATTTCCTGCGAGTGTGGTTGGGTGATACTGAATCATTTCAGTATCCATTACTGGAGCACCTACTTGCATGGCAAGACTTAAACCATCTCCAGTGCAAATTAGAGCATTAGTAGAAGGCTCAAAAACTCTTCCAGCTCCACCTGTAGCAAGAACTACAGCCTTTGCAGTTATTAACTCTATTTGCCCTGTTTTTATATCAAATGCAATTGCACCAGCTATCTTTCCGTCTTGTTTAATTAATTTTGTAACAAACCATTCTTCATATATATGCAAATTATACTTAACCGACTGTTCATAAAGAACATGAAGTAATGCACTGCCAGTAATTGCTCCAACAAAGTATGTTCTTGCTTTTTTTTGACCACCAAAAGCTCTGGTCCCCAATTTACCATCATCATCTCTACTAAAAATAACACCCATATTCTCTAACTCAATAATTGCTTCCCCGGCTTCTCTGCACATAACTTCCACTGCATCTTGATCAGCTAAATAATCACTGCCCTTTATAGTTGCTAAAGCATGATCTCTCCAATCATCACCTCTATCAGTTAAAGCTGCATTAATTCCACCTTGAGCAGCATTTGAATGACTTCTAACTGGGTGAACTTTAGTTATTACAGCGACGTTAAGCCCCTGCCGAACACCTTCGACAGCAGCTCTAAGGCCTGCAAGGCCTGCACCTATAATTAATAAATCATGTTTACTCATATTGCTAACACAAATTTTAACATTAATTTTCTAAATTTTGTTTCATGTTTTTTTTAAATATTCTTTAAAAACATAAAATGCAGTTATTGTCTTCAAATCAGTAATTTTCTTTTCTTGTATCAGGCAATGAATTTCACTAATCTCAAGTTTTTTAATGTATATTTCTTCATCAATATCAGATTCTAATTTTGAAGATTCAAGATTTGTGGCAAAAAAACAATAAATTTTTTCAGTACACCACCCAGGTGCTACGAAAAAAGGTGACCATAACTCAACGTCTTTGGGAATCATACCTATTTCCTCTTGTAATTCTCTTTTAACAGCCTTGTATGGATCCTCATTATCGTTTAATGTTCCTGCAGGAAATTCTAACAACCATTCATCTATTGGATTTCTCCACTGCTCAACCATATAAACATATATTTTTTTATCAGATATTTCGTATGGAACTGCTACTATTGAACCTACATGTTCTATTACGTCTCTGGTGCTCAGATATTCGTCATCTTTAAACAAATCATCTTGACGTAAATTTATATATTCGCCCTCATGGAGAATTTTTGAATTTAGCCTTTTCAAAGCAGACTTTTTATCTGCCAAGGGACTCACCTTTTCTTAGCTCTAATTTTTTAGCCAAACTATTCCAGTACTCTGATTTAAAATCGAGAGATCTTACAAAATTTACTGTTTTTGAGTCATCTATCTGTATTTCTATGTAATCAAATTCTCTCAACTGCGTATCAATAAATCCATCAACAGTTAATGACAGGTCTTCTCTAGAATCAGCTTTTAAAATTAATTTTGCATCACTTTCCATTACTAATCCTCCTAAAAGGCTTGCATGGGATGCAATTGGTTTTATTATCATATTGTTACTGGATGGAGATAATATAGCGCCACCTAGTGAAAGAGAGTAAGCGGTTGATCCGGTAGCTGTAGACACAACTACTCCGTCACCTCTATATGTAGCGAAATGATTATTATTTAATGATGCTTCGACGTCAATAATTCTTATCTTAGACCCCCTTGCAAGAACAAAATCATTCAGTGCAAAAAATTCTTTTTTTGAATTATTTTTAAATAAATTTATCTTTAAAATAGATCTTTGCTCTATTACTCCTTTTCCTTCAAGATAAGGTAAAAGTTTTTGATCTATATCACTAGAATCAATTTCACATAAAAACCCTAATCTTCCTAAATTTATACCTAATATAGGAGCAGTGCTGCCATTTAATACATGAGCACATCTAAGCACAGTACCGTCTCCGCCTATAGAAATAATTAAATCTATTTTTTCATTATTTAGCCCTTTGATAATGGCAGATTCAGCACTTTGGGAATAAACCTCAAAATCATCTTTTAATTTTTGCTTAATATCTAATGCCAAAGATTCAGCGTCCTTTGACTTTTGATTAAATAAAATAGCTATTATTTTTGGACTATAAAATTTATCCATTTTTCATAAATTATTATTGGAGTATATTTACAACGCCCTCAACTATACCTAATAACATAGCTGGAGCCAAGCCAAACATTAAAATTAATATTGCTCCAAATGAAGTGATAATCCTTGTGTTCAAGTCTCCACTATAAGTTTCTGGCCTTTGATCTTCTGATGTATCTATAAACATTAATTTAATTATTCTTATATAGTAATAAGCCGAAATAACTGAATTCAAAATTCCAATAAGAGCCAACCACATCAAATTATTCGAGATTGCAGAACTAAAAATAAATGCTTTACCCATGAAGCCAATAGTTGCCGGAATCCCTAACAAAGAAATTAATGCTATAGATAGAATTATTGATTGAAATCTTAATTTAATACCCACTCCTTTATATTTTTCAATACTGAAAGAATTAATTTCTTTAGATATTGAAAGCACACTTAAAAAGGCAGTTAAATTAGTAATTGCATAAGCTACTATATAAAAAACTGAAGATTGTATACCTGCAAAATTACTTGAATTTAAACTATCAGGCTCACTAGAAGCCAATCCAACTAAAATATAACCAGCATGAGCTATTGTGCTGTAGGCAAACAATCTCTTAATATTACTTTGCCTTAAAGCCATTACGTTACCTACTGTCATTGAAACAGCTGCCATTATAGATATATAAATAGCCCATTCATTAATCATTGAACTATTTATTGAATCAAAAAGTATTCTTATTATTATTGATAATCCAGCAATTTTACTTACTACAGATAAATATATTGTTACTATTGTTGGGGCTCCCTGATACACATCAGGAACCCAAGAAAAGAATGGAAACGAAGCAATCTTAAATGATGCTCCAGAAACAACAAGTATTAACCCAAAAAGAATTAGTATGCTTGATGGATCCTTAAAAAAGAATTTACCTGATAATGCAGTCTCAAGCATTGAGATTTCACTAAAAAATGTTGATCCTGAAACCCCGTAAATATATGCAATACCCATTAAGATAATTGCTGAACTAGTGGCGCTTAAAATAAGGTACTTTAAAGCTACTTCTAATGAATATTTTCTTTGATTTAAAGCTAGCATACCAATTACTGGCAATGAAGTAAGCTCTAAAGCTACCCAAGCAGTTATCATCTCAGTGGTACTAGTTAAAAGTGTCATCCCAGTTATTGAAATTAGAAAAAGAGCCCAAAATTCCCCTTTTGATTTCAGCTCCTTGCTCAGCAAATTTATTCCACATAAACTAATTGATAAACCTGAAAGCAAAATTAAGGACTTTAAGAAAAGAGAATATTTATCAATTGAAAGTACATTAATAATTGATAAACCTGAAGGATCATTGTAACTAATTAAATTTGCCGTGAGAGCTACAGATAATACTGCAGAAATTGCTAAAAATAAACTTGTAATTACTGCTGAAAAAGATTTTTTAGAATAAAAAAGATCAGCAATAATTACTACGAATGCCCCTATTGTTAAAACAATCTCCGGTGATAGTAATAATATGTCATTTAAGGTGATCATCTAGTAAATATTTCTCCCACTCCAACATTAAACATATCAGTAATAATTGCAGGGTAAATACCCACTATCACAATTGTTGCTGTAAGAATTAATACACTTAACAGTTCAAGTCTGTTTAAGTCATCTAATTGATCAAAATTCACAGGACTATCTTCCTGCACTCTCTCGCCAAAATAAGCTCTCTGAATCATCCAAAGTGTATATGCAGCGGCCAACACGACTCCAAAGACTGCTACAATTGTCGAAATTGCCCATATGGACCCCATCTTAAATGTACCAACGAATATCATTAATTCAGCAACAAAACCACTTAATCCCGGCAGTCCTAGGCTAGCAAATCCTGCAATTACAAAGAAGGTTGTGATCAAAGGCATTTTATTAACTAATCCTCCAAGATGAGGAATATATCTTGTATGAGTTCTCTCATAAGTAAGCCCAACAAGTAGAAAAGCTAGTCCTGTAATTGTTCCATGTGTAAATAACTGCAATGCAGTTCCTCCCAACCCTTCAGTTGAGCCTACAGACGCAAATGCTCCGTATGATGAAAATCCTAATACTACATAACCCATATGACTTACACTACTAAAAGCAATCAATCTTTTGAGATCAGTTTGCTGAATGGTTAGCAAGGCACCATATATGACACTAAATGCCCCAATAATCGCAAAATAAGGCGCCAAGTCAGTCAATATGGAAGGGTCAATATAGTTAAAAATATCAACATTTATTCTTAATAAACCATAACCTCCCATTTTTAATAAAACACCTGCAAGCATAATACTTACTGCTGTTGGTGCATCAGTATGAGCATCTGGAAGCCAACTATGTACAGGGAACAACGGAAGCTTAATAGCAAACCCTATAAAGAATATAAAGAATATAAATATTGCCGGAATAGCGATAGAAAAATTAGAATTAACTATTCCATACAATCCCAATTCAGTAATATCAAACATTGTAAAAGTGCCCGTTGCAAAATATAACGAAACAATTCCAATTAGTAATAAAGCTCCAGAAGTTAATGTAAAAATTAAAAATTTCATTGCCGAATAATGTGCTTTTCCTGAGCCCCAAATAGAAATTAAGAAGTACATTGGTATCAATTCAGCTTCCCAAAATACAAATAAAAGCAGTAAATCAAGTGAAGCAAAAACTCCGGTTACAACTCCTTGAAGCACAAGCAACCACATAAAGTATTCTTTTTGCCTAAGCTGAATATTCATTGAAGCAATAACAGCACAAAACCCAAGTATCCCCGTTAGTAAAATTAAAGGAGCACTCAAACCATCTATTCCAACTATATACCTAGCAGTAAAAGCTTCAAAAGGTATCCAAGAATCAAAATAATCTATGAATTGAAACCCACCAAGAGTCTTGTCATAACTAAAAAAAACTAAAATAGACAAGATCATCTGGATTCCAGTAATTAATAAAGATGTCTTTTTTACATTTACATTAAGATATTTATTTTGAGAAAAAATTCCAATTAGAATCCCAGAAATAATTGGGAAAAATATTAAAAATGACAATATTCCGCCTGGCACTTAATTGCCTCCTAATAATAGCCATGAAAAATAACCGGAGATAATAATTACGAGGCCCAAAAAAAACGTAATACTTTGAATTTGCAATTGCCCATTCTGAGTTATAGCAAATTTATTTGATACCCATCTAATGGAGCTCGATAATGAGTGGCTTGCTTTATCAATAAAGTTGGTTTCAAAAAAATCCAATAACTTAATAAATCTTTTATAAAATAAATTCTCAGTAATAACTTCCTCATATAAATAATCTAAATAATATTTGTTAGTCAGAATTTTCCTAATAAACTTAAAGTTTATATTTGACCTAGAAGTAAAAATCGCAATTATTATTCCAGAAATAGCAAGTAAGGATGACACAATTGCTATCATGAAATTAAATTTTATCTCATGATGATGGTAATCAGGAAAAACTAATTTATTATGATCAAGAAATGAAACCATTAGGTGCTTGTCTATTCCGCCTAAATTAATTGGAGAGCTAACAATAAATCCAATTAAAACTGATGGCACAGCCAGTAAAATCATAGGGTAAATCATAAATTTTGGACTTTCATGCAATGATTTCACTTCTAGTCCTGACTCGCCTCCTTTAAAATCTCCAAAAAATGTCATTAGCATCATTCTTGTCATATAAAAACCAGTTAAAATAACCCCAAATAACCCCATTAAAAATAGAATATTAGAGTCTTTGCTTGCTCCTAATAAAACCTCATCTTTGCTCCAAAAACCAGAAAAAGGGAAAATTCCAATCAAACTGATTGCAGCCAACATCATTGTCCAGTAGGTATATTTCATGTGGTCTTTTAACCCACCCATTTTTGTCATATCAAATGTATGAACAGCATGACCAACTGAGCCTGCCCCAAGAAAAAGTAATGCCTTAAACCAAGCATGAGTAAATAAATGAAGAATAGCTGCCCCATAAGCACCAGAACCTAATGCCAAAAACATATATCCTAATTGACTAATTGAGGAATATGCCAAAACCCTCTTAATGTCATTACTAACTAAAGCCATTGTTGCTGCAAATATAAGTGTAAATCCTCCAATATACGCAACTGTTGATGAAACAATTTCTATTGCACTAATCAAAGGGAACATTCTGGCAATGAGAAATACTCCAGCCGTAACCATTGTTGCTGAATGTAAAAGAGCAGAAACAGGAGTAGGTCCTTCCATTGCGTCTGGCAGCCAATTATGTAGAGGAAATTGAGCAGATTTTCCAATTGCACCTACAACAAATAATAATCCAATTAATGTAAGTATTTCAGTTGTAAATATTCCATTCTGAACTGCTAAATAAAATTGAGTTATATCAAGGTATTGTGAACCTTGCTTAGCAATTAATAATATTCCTATTATCAAACCGAAATCGCCAATCCTTGTCATTAAAAAAGCTTTTTTTGCTGCTTTTATAGCTGATTGCTTTTTAAACCAAAACCCAATTAATAAATACGAGGTTGCTCCTACTAATTCCCAAAATATAAACATTTGAATTAAATTTTTGGAAAAAACCAACCCAAGCATCGAGGTTGTAAATAAAGCCATATATGTAAAATATCTTGAATAACCTTCATCATGCTCCATATAAGCTAATGAGTAAATTTGAATAAGGAAGCTTATGCCCGTAACAACAGTTATCATTATTAAGGTTAGCGGGTCCAGTAAGATTCCCATTGTTATTTCAAATATACCAAATGAAAACCACTGGAAAGAACCTGACTGATAATCAAAGCTAGAGCCAATTCCATTAATTAAAATAAACAAACAAATCAGAAATGAAAAACCAATTGTTAATACATTTAGTGGTCCAGAGATAGATTTAGTATTGAATTTAGTAAAAGTTAATAATGTTCCATTTATTAAAAATGAAGATAGAGGAAGTAGAAAAATAATCCAAATTAATTCATTATTTGTCATTACAATTTCCTTAAAATCTCATCGGCAACATGCTCTCGACCTTTAGGAACAAGAAGTCTGAATTTAGATGTTTCACTCCAGTCTAAAATATCACCTTCAGGCAAAATTTTTGCTGGAAGACCTTCTCCCTCTAGCAAAGATTTCCACATCTCTGCTGTTAATAAATTATCTAGTTGTTTATAATCCACCCACATCAGGCTTCCTTTATGTCAATTGAATTAGTGATTTCGATGCTACTTTTTTCCCTATAGATTGCTATCACTAAGGAAAGAGCTAATGCTGCTTCCGCAGCCCCTATAGCAATTATGAATATTGCCATTACTTGTCCAGACAAGACTCTTGAAGCAGACTCAACACCTAAAAGCCCTCCAGGTGCAAATCTAGAAAAAGCCACAAAAGAAAGAGCGGCCGCATTAAACATCAATTCCAGGCTCATTATTACTAATACTGTGCTTTTTTTTGATATTGTGCCCAACAAACCAATAACAAATATTATTGCTGAAACTATTAATACATTACTCAGAGTCATCGTTCATCCTTACTCTAAGTAGTGCCAAAGCCCCAATCAAAGATGCTAATAAAATTAAGCCAGACAACTGAAAAGCTATCATAAAATCCGTAGTTATTAATTTTCCTAGCCAATTAGTGCTCTCTATTAAAATTCCAGGTTCAGATCCACAACTTGAAAGAAGGCAGTTAGAATTATCTAAGATATTATTACTAAACTCATCCCAATTAAAGTTAATAATAAAGAAAGAAATTAGTACTAAAAATATCAAGCCAATTATGGATGAATAATATAGTAATTTATTGTTATCGGTACTCTTTTCTATATCTTTAACTAGCATCACAGATAAAGCGATTAAGACTGAAACGGCACCAACATATACTAGAATTTGAATTACCCCAATAAATTCAGCACTCAACATAAAGTACATTGCCGCAAAACATAACATTGAAAAAGCTAGGAAAACAGCAGATCTGTATACATTTTTTGAAAATAAAATTAATAATGAATTCGAAATAAGTAAAATTGAAACTAAATAAAAAATTGCATCAATAAACATATTTATTATCTCTCATTCACCCATCTCTCAGTCAATTCTTCATCTGAAGGCTGTTCGTGCCTGCCAATATCTTGCGAATCTTTAATTTCTGATTCTTTTTCACGAGGCTTATAGCTTTTGCTTTCCATTTGTGGCCTAAACCAAGTGCTAGGAGTTTTAATAGCTGTCCTAAGCTCATCTACAGGAATTACCAAACCTTTTCTTTTCTCATGAGCCCTCTCAAAACCACTGCCCATATGAAGTGCATCAAAAGGGCAAGCTTCTACGCAAAGACCACAAAACATACACCTTCCTATATCTATATCAAAAACATCTATATCGTAAGACGACCCTTCTTTTTGATCTCTAGTGCTAGGCGAAGTTTCAATTTTTATAATTCCTAAAGGACAATACTTTGCACAACTAGCACATCCTGTACACCTATCTTCAAACCAATTAAAATCTTGGCCTCTAAATCTAGTAGCTTGAGATGGGTATTCAGGAACTTCATGCAATCCAGCTAAAGATTTAATAAATTCAGTTGGCTGACTTTTTAGAAACTGAAATGGTGTTTTCTTATGAAATTTCAGAGCCCCTATTAACCCAACTTTTTTATTGGGATATTGTACGGTAAATACAGGCCCTAATAAATTTTTTAAAGTTGTAAATAATCCTTTTAATAAACCTATGCCAAACATTTTAATCCAATCCGTATACTACTGAGCGTTTTGTAATTTTATTACCAGTTAAATTAGGACTCAATATTTTTCCAAAAATATAAATAGATAAGAAAAATACTACCCAATTTATTAGAGTCATAATCAAGAGCTGAATCCCTGAAGGATCAGGCCAAATAGCAATCATTAATGCTAGTACCAATACATTAATTAAGCTTAATTCAAATAAACCCTTCCAGGCTAATGACATAATTTGATCAATCCTAAGTCTAGGAAAAGTTGCTCTGAACCAAATGAATATAGCAATTACTCCAATCCATTTAGCTAAAAACCAAATTTCAGAAGGAATAAATGATGGTCCTCTCCATCCAGAAAAATAAAAAGTAACAATAATTGCTGAAGATGCAATTGTTGCCATAAATTCCCCTAAATAGAATAATCCAAATTTCATACTACTGTAATCAGTCATGTAGCCTGCGACTAACTCTGATTCTGCCTCAGTAATGTCAAATGGGCTTCTATTAAGCTCAGCAGTAGAAGCTATAAGAAATGTGATAAAACCTAAGGGTTGAAAAATCGCATTAGGAATGACTTGATTGTTTACAACTTCACTTAAAGATAATGACCCAGCAACAATTACTACACCAGCAGCAGATATTCCCATAGGAATTTCATAACTTAAAAGCATAGCAACAGCTCTTATGCCTCCAATAATCGCAAATCTGTTTCCAGAAGCCCAGCCAGCCATTAAAACAGAAAGACTATTGATAGAAGTTATTGCCAGCACAAAGACTACCCCAACACTTATATTAGTTAAAAATGTTTTTGTTCCATATGGAATAACAGGGAAAATCATAAATACCGGAACAACCATTAATATTGGTGCTAAAACATATATAAGCTTATCTGATAGTGTTGGTTCAATATCCTCCTTAAACATCACTTTTATAGCATCAGCAACTGGCGTGAATAAGCCAAGAGGCCCCCATCTATTTGGCCCCAACCTAGCTTGAAATTTTCCAATTAACCTTCTTTCTCCCCAAATCAACATTAGCACTCCAACAAGAGCAGCGTTTATAAATACAAATATCCAAAAAAAGGCAGTTAAAGTAAATGAAATCCAACTTAGATTTTCCGGAATAAATGCTATATTAAGTATTCTCACAGAAGAACAACTTGCCTCCAAAGATAAATGACAATATAGAAATTCAAATATAAAACTTTCTCTAATTGGACCCATTATCTATCAACTTCTCCCATATTCACGTCTATAGAACCAAATGTAACAAATAGATCTGCTATCTTGTAGCCAATTACCATATCTCTGAGTAAAGTTAAATTAATTAAAGAAGGTGCTCTTACATGGCATCTGAAAGGAGATATTCCTCCATCACTAACCAAATAGAAACCTAATTCACCTTTCGGTGCCTCTATTGGCACATATGATTCACCTTCAGGAGGCCTTACCAGAAAAGGTACTTCCTCAGGCTTTACAGGTCCTGGCTCAATTAAATCTAGGCACTGTTCCACAATCTTTAAACTCTCACGAATTTCATGGAGCCTAACCAAGTACCTATCGTTATTATCTCCAACAGTACCTAAAGGTCTTCTGAAAGAAATTTTCTCATAATAATCATAAGGATTTCTGTGCCTTAAATCCCAATCAACCCCAGAGGCTCTTAGCATAGGCCCAGTTATGGAAGCATTGATCGCGTCCTCTTTTTTTAAAATTGCTACATTCTGAGTTCTTGCCAATATTATTTCATTGTCGGTTAAGAGATTTTCTATATCATCTAGTCTGTTAGGCATATCATCTAAAAATTTATTTAGAGAAGGCCAAAATTCATCTGGAGCATCCATAAATACACCTCCAGGTCTTAAATAACTATTAGTTATTCTAGCTCCACACATCATCTCAAATAATTCCAATATTTTTTCTCTTTCTCTAAGTAAATAAAGAAGAGGAGTATGCCATGCACCTAAATCATTTATTAAAAATCCAATTGCTACAGAATGAGCAGCAATTCTTTGTAACTCAGCAGCAATCATTCTTAACCATACTCCCCTATCAGATGGGGTTATTCCAGAAAGCTTTTCAACTGACAATATATATGCCTGATTATTTGTCATTGATGCTGTGTAGTCCATTCGATCAGTTAAAGTTACTATCTGTGTGTAGGTTCTTTCTTCAGCTAACTTTTCCGATCCTCTATGAAGATAGCCAATAATAGGTTCAGCATCAATTATTGTTTCCCCGTCAAAAGTTACTCTCATCCTAAAAACTCCATGAGTACTTGGATGAATTGGCCCTATATTCATAGTTACTAATTCAGTGCTCATATCAACTCACAAAATCCTTCCTCAAAGGATGACCTTCAAAATTTTCCCATAGCAATAATCTTTTCATGTTTGGATGACCTTCAAACATTATTCCCATCAGATCATAGATTTCTCTTTCCTGTAACTCAGCACCTCTCCATACTGAAATAACACTTTTTACTTTAGGATCAATCCTGCCCTCTCCGCAGTTGATTTTAATCACAAGAGATTCATTTTTTTGTAAAGAAGTTAAATGATATACAACTTCAAAATGACTTATTCGATCTACAGAAGTTACAGAGCTAAGCAATTCATATTTTTGCTCAATTTTTAAGTAATTGAAAAGGTCTAGAGATTTTTCATTACTTATCTGAACATAATCATTTCCTAGGGATTCAATTTGGTTATTAAAGCTAGAACTTAAAATATCCTCAATTTCAGAACCTGATAAAACCTTAGTCATTATTTCCTGCTGACTTTCCTTTTAATGAGTATCTTTTAATTTTTTCATGTAATTGCATTAATCCATACAATAGAGCGTCGGGCCTTGGTGGACAACCTGGAACATATACATCAACAGGTACAATTTTATTGACACCAGGAACCACAGAATATGAATCATAATATGGGCCACCACTAGTTGCACATACACCCATACTAATTACCCATTTCGGATCAGACATCTGATCATACATAGTTCTTATTGCAGGAGCCATCTTCCAAGTAACAGTTCCAGCTACAATCATTAAGTCTGCTTGCCTAGGAGAAGCTGAGAATCTCTCAGCTCCAAATCTTGCTAAGTCAAACCTTGAAGCAGCAGATGCTATCATTTCAAAAGCACAACATGCTAAACCGAACTGAGCTGGAAAAATTGAAGATTTCCTAGCCCAATTTAATAAAAAATCAACAGAAGTCACAAAAGCCGATTTTTTCAAATCTTCATTGCCAGAAAGATCATCAACAGGTAGCTCATTAATATTATTAGCTTTCATGTCATTAATAACATCACCTTCTTCAAAATCTAGATCAGAGGTTTGAGTATAAAGAGGAAGATTAATATCGTTATTTTTATTTAATTCCATTCTAAATCTCCTTTCTTCCATGCATAAACATAACCCAGAGTCACTACTGCAAGGAACACAAACATTGATAAGAAAAACATCAGGCCGAATTCTTTACTCCAAATCCCATATTTAGCGGCCCAAGGAAAAAGAAAGATAGTTTCAACGTCAAAAATTACAAATAGAAGTGCGTAAAAATAATATTTAATATTAAAGCCTTGCCATCTCTCTGTTTCTGGCTTCATTCCACATTCATACATACTCTCTTTAAGCTTGGATGGATTACTTGGCCTAACTTTTATGAATTGAGCTAACTTAGAAAGAACAATCATTCCGATTGGGACTGAAATTGCAATGGCTAAATAAAAACCGATTATAGCGTAGTGATCAAAATAGTCTTTAAGCAATCTGTTCTCCTGTTTGCAATATTAATTAGGTATTAAACATTTTAATTATATCCCATTCAAATATAATTAAAATACAATTACTCCTCTACCGTCTTCTCCTTTATCAATATCTGCAAATGCCTCATTAATTTCTTCAAGTTTAAATACCTTCCTTATAAGATCATCAATATTTACTTTTCCTGATAAATACATATCTACAATTTTTTTCATAGTAACCAAAGGAGAGCCATAACCATAAAAACTTCCTATAATATTCTTTTCATTCCTAACTAAATCAACCATATTTATAGCTACATCAGAGCTAGGGCTAGCTAAACCTACTAAAGCTGCTGTACCTCTTTTAGAAAGGCTTTCAACAGCTTGTTTCATAATAGCTGAGCTTCCAAATGAATCGAAAGAATAATCGACCCCTCCCCCAGTTATATCTCTAATCTTTTCCACTGGGTCTTCACTTTTAGCATTAATAACGTCAGTTGCTCCAAATTTATAAGCAAATTCAAGTTTATGGTCAAAAATATCCACAGCTATAACTTTTAGGCAATTTAGCATCTTTGCACCTTGAATAATATTTAATCCAACTCCTCCACAACCGAACACAGCAACTGTAGAACCTGCTTTTATATTATCTATATTTAATATCCCTCCCAAACCAGTAGTTACACAACATCCAATAAGGGCTGCTACTTCTGGAGGAACTTCTTTAGGAATTACTAATAAAGAGCTTGCAGGAACAATTTGTTGCTCTGCAAACCCTCCTAACTTGTTCATTTGGTATATCTCATTGTGTTCGTCATCTCTAATTCTGAAAGTGCCATCAAACTGTCTGTGCTGGGTTTTAGGATCAGAATAATGTCTAGAGCAATGGTTACCTAATCCTGTTCGGCAGTAATCACATTCTGAACACGATGAAACAAAACTAGTTATACAGCTATCTCCAGGTTTAACATTTGTTACATTTGGGCCAACTTCTTCAACAATTGCAGCATTCTCATGTCCCAATACTATGGGTGTAGGATAAGGAATCTGGCCATGAATAACATGATGGTCACTAGCACAAACCCCTGCAGCCTTCATTGTTACTAAAACTTCTCCTTCTTTTGGCTTTTCTATTTTAAGATCTCTAATTTCCAAAGGTTTTCCAACCTCATAAAGGACAGCTGCTTTCAAAATTACCTCCAATGTTTATAAAATCTTTCATAAGAAATATAATAGACTTTAAACTTAAGTGCTAATTTTATGAATTATCCAAATATTGATTTAAGAACCATATCCCGAGATGACGTTAAAAGAATTGTTGAGTGGATAAAAGACGATGAGGTTGCTGAACTCTGGTTCGGAAGATATTCATATGGCGATGCTGCTCATCTTGGTTATGACCCCCAAAAAATATTAACTAGCTCAAAAGAAGAATGGGATAGAACATTTAACGATGAGAACCCAGAGCCTCATAGAGCGTTTTTTTCCATATATAAATCTGAAGATAACGAGCATATAGGTGAATCTCAATTATTTATTGACGATGCTCTTGGCGATGCACAATTATCTGTAATAATTGGAAGAAAAGATCTTTGGCACCATGGTTATGGCTCATCATCAGTAGTGAAATTAATGTCTCATGCCTTTAAAAACCTAGAGTTATACAGAGTGTGGGTTGATATACCAGAATATAATACTCATGCAAGAAATATGTTTGAAGGGCTTGGATTTCAACATGAAGGAACTCTTAGGCAAAGCAGGCCTCATCATGGAGCAAGACATAATTCAGCCATAATGGGGATGTTAAAAAATGAATTTAGCCAAATTTATGGAGAAGATATCACAAAGCTATTTAGTTAATTTTTATTTGTTCTGATAATCCATCTAAATATTTAAAACCAGACCCAGTATTAAGTAAAAGCACAGACTCCCGGCTACTTATAAATTTTGAATCTATTAATTTTTTAGTTGCAGCATATAGAGAGCCTCCTTCAGGAGCACAAAAAATTCCTTCTAAAGCTGATAGTTTTTTCACTCCATCTACCATGCTCTTATCATCAATCTTCACTGCGGTACCCTCACTTTCATTAATTGCATCAATAATAAGGTAATCCCCAACGGCAATGGGAACTCTCATTCCTGCAGCTATTGTTTTAGGTGATTTAAATAATTCTGCATGTCTTTTACCTTCTATGTATGCGTCTACAACTGGACTACAGCCTTCAGCTTGAACACAAATCATTCTGGGAAGTTTTGAATTCAAAACTCCTATCTCTTTAAGTTCCTGAAAAGCCTTCCAAATTCCAATAATCCCAGTTCCACCTCCTGTAGGATAAATAATATTATCAGGCAAATCCCAATTTAATTGCTCAGCAATTTCATATCCCATAGTTTTTTTACCTTCAACCCTATAAGGCTCCTTTAAAGTGGAAACATCAAAAAGATTTTTCTGTTTAGATACTTCTAATGATCTGGCCCCTGCATCATTTATATAGCCATCAATTAATTCAATGTCTGCTCCATGAAAAATAGTTTCTGTCTTATTGGCTAAGGGGGCATCTTTAGGCATAAATACATAAGCTTCTGCACCTGCCCTTGCACAGTATGCAGCAAGCGCTCCTCCCGCATTTCCAGCTGACGGTATAGAAAATTTATTAATTCCTAATTCTTTAGCCTTAGACACTGCAGAAGAGAGGCCCCTTGCTTTAAATGAAGAGGTAGGATTTAAGCTTTCATCTTTTAAAATAATATTTGCACCGAGATCATAAGATAGCCTCTCACATTTTAAAATTGGGGTAAAACCCTCTCCTAAAGAAACAATATTCTTATCATCTCTTACTGGCATGAACTCCTTATATCTCCACATATTAGGATGTCTATTTTTTAAATCTTTTATTATTTTTTGTGATTTAGAGCGATCTATTTCATATCTTGGAAATAGAACTTTTCCACAATCATCTTCAGGGCACAATTTGTGAATTTCATTTGCAGAAAAAGTCATGTCACAATATGTGCACTCTAAGTGAGATATCATAGAGCCTGTATCAGTCAACTTTTTACCTCACATTCAAATATTTTTTCAAAACTACTAATTAACTTATCTTTAAGTTCTTTTTTATCAATATCTATTTTTAATTCACTTTCTAAAGATGTAACTTCGCTACCAGCCAAACCACAAGGAATTATTGAATTAAAATCACTAAGATCATTATTAATATTTAAAGCAAAGCCATGCATAGTAACCCCGCTACTAACCCTAACACCAATGGCAGCAATTTTCTTTTGATTTCCTCTTGATTCAATCCAAACACCAGTTTTTCCAACAACAATTTTTGAATCAATTCCTACTTGTTTTAAAAAATCTACAATCATCTTTTCTATTCTTCTAACATAATCAACTGGCTTCAATTTAAATTCTTGTAATTGAACTAGAATATAAGCGACAATTTGACCTTTATTATGAATTGTTACCTGCCCTCCTCTATCAGTATTGATTACAGTAAATCCTTTATTTTCTAGTTCATCATCTGTAATTAAAATGTCTTTTTCAGTACCCTTTGTTCCAATCGTGATCGTTTTATTATGCTCAAGAAAAATCATATGGTTTTCATATTTACTAATATGACTAACCAGATTTTTTTGAAAATTTATACCAAAAGAATAATCTACTAATCCTAGCTCATGAACTTTTACTTTGTGTTTATTTTGGGTTGACATAATATTTTTTTTTAATAAATTTAATAACAATGTTAAATAAATTCGCATATTATCTTACTATAGTGCCTTTTATCTCTATCATGATTTTGGCATGCGGTAGTGATGCAAATGAGTCTGGAGAAGTTTCAATGGCCAATGATAAGACTGATACAACTAAAGAATATTACGCATTCATTGAACTAGAAGATCAAAATGGCGATGCTATGGGGGTTGTAAAAATAAAACTGCATGCAGATAAAACCCCTAAAACTGTTCAAAATTTCATTGATTTAAGTAAATCAGGTTTTTATGACGGAGTTATATTCCATAGGGTTATTCCTGGGTTTATGGCACAAAGTGGCGATCCTGATGGCACAGGTACTGGCGGACCAGGATATACTTTTGAAGATGAATTTCATCCTTCATTAACTCATGATTCTGCAGGAATTTTGTCCATGGCAAATAGAGGTCCTAATACCAACGGAAGTCAGTTTTTTATTACTTATGCTCCTACTCCTCACCTAGATAATGCGCACTCAGTATTTGGAAAGGTAGTTGAAGGAATGGAATTAATTGAAGCTATACCTGCTAGAGATCCATCTATGATAAGTGGTCCGGCAGTTAAAATGGTTGGAATAGAAATTAGAGAAAACTAAACAGCTTCTCTAGCAGTAAGTGATTTAACTGGAAACTCTAATTGTTCTTCACTGCAATTAACAAAGAATAATTTTCCATCGTAACCTATAGATGATTCATTCTGAATTATTGAAGATTCTGATATTGGCCTCCCGTTTAACCTAATTGTTGACTGTGTTTTATCAGATACTTTTACAATTATGTGTGACCTGTAAAACTGTAAATTTATACCTTCCAAATTATGTTTTTTTAGCTCACCTGAAAGAAGTTTATTTTTATATAAAACCTTCATAATTAAATTTCTTTTTATTGTTGAAAAATCAACAACAAAGTCTCTCTCTGAATTCAATAAAAATCCATGAGGCCTAGGTAAGCTCCTCCATTTTTTTAATAAATAAGTAGCAAGTCCGGCTAATATAATACCTAAAGCAAAAGTAAACCCTAAAATGATATTTCTTAGGTTAGATTTATCTTTGTATACTGATACCTGTTGCACTGGAGATTCATAATACTTACCAAAGAAATCCATTTGCAAATTAGAATTAATCTTAAAGTTGTCTCCGATATATTTTGCAGATGTAATAAAAAATTCATAATCTTGATCAAGACCAACTCTATTCTTTGCCACCAATGAAACTTCAACTGATTCTCCATTATTATCGTACAAAGATACATTTATATTTTCTTTAATTACTTCGTATGGTGTGCCATTAATCTCTACTTTAAGAAAGCCGACTAAATTTTCTAAATTTTCATAACCTATAAATTCGACATCGGAAATTAAGAATAGAGTAGGAAATTGCTGAGTCGTAATTAAGAATTCAACTGGATATGAAATAGAACTATTCTCCCACCCAATATTTACTATAGCTTTGTTTTCTCCGAGACTCGAATCTGCAGAAATTAAGGTAGTAAATACTCTATCTCCTGAGACTTTGTCTCCATTTTCTCCATTATCAGTCATATCATAATATTGAATTACTCCAGAATTCCATCTCATTTCTAGCTGCACTCTCATAAATTTAGTCATAGAATTTTCTTTTGAATCAATTTTTATTTCTATAGGAACTACAGTTGAGCCTGGAATTATTTTCGGGCTTACCATTTCTACGACAGTTATGTCATCTCCTGTGTCAGCTTTTATTCCATCGATAAATATAAAATTTAATGACATCATAAAAGCCACAAAAATTAGTATATTTTTAAAATATTTCATATATATTCTCTAAGTTAATTTTTATTATGATCATTTAGACTACACACCTTAAAGTATGAATTTCTATAATTTATGGTTCAAAAATAAGTTTTTTTGGTCTAAACTGATCTTAATCGAGGGATAAATGAAAATTACAGAATTAAAAACTCACCTTTACGAATTTGAAAATAACCGTGTTGTTGGTGACGCAAATTCACCTGCCGGGAGAAAACTTCAATCAAGCTTGCTTATTGAGGTAGAAACTGATGAAGGAATAACTGGATATTCATCTTCCGGGGCCGCCGCAAAACCATTAGTGGAGTCTATGTTTAATAGGGCTGTAAAAGGTAAGGACCCTGCAAATGTAAAAGGCATAACAAAACAAATGATAGATTTTGCATTTAAAGGTGGTCATGGCGGAATGATTAATGAAGCTATTTCTTCATTAGATATAGCTTTATGGGACCTAAAAGCTAAGGCAAATAATGAACCTCTTTGGAAAACTTTAGGAGGCCTTAATCCAATGGCAAGGGCATACGCAAGTGGTCTTGATATTCCTATGAGCAATGAAAACTTAAAGAAGTGGTATGAAAAAATGGCTAGATGGGGATTTGATGGAGGAAAATTAAAAGTAGGCCTGAATCAAGATGATGATATTAAAAGAATAGGAATAATGAGGGATGCTTTAAAAGTTAACAGTGAAAACCCACTAATTATGATCGATTCAAACGAGTACTGGTCTCCTAAACAAGCAATAAGATTTATATCAGAAATAGAAGAAATTTTTGATCTTACTTGGGCGGAAGAACCTGCAAGAAGATGGGACTTTATAGGATTAAAAAAAGTATCGGATGGGATTAAGACTGCAGTTTGTGCTGGAGAAAATTTAAAGACTCTTGGAGACTTTTTGCCATATTTCCATCACAAATCTGCCGATGTAATTCAAGTAAGTTCAGGCATTGGAGGAATTACAACTGCTATGCAGCTTGCAGATGCAGCTTATGGATTTGAATTACCAATTACTCTCGGGGGATCTTTTGGTCATGTTCATGCTCATATGGCTCCATCCATTCCAAATTTTATGATAATGGAAATTACTCAAGAAGAGCCTGATCCTTGCATGACTTGGGACGTAACTTTTAAAAATGGTTATGCAATTCCAGGCAACAAACCTGGAATCGGAGTGGAAATTAATAGAGACGTTTTAGAAAATATCAAAGTTGAAAAAACTACACCAGGAACCCAATCAAGTCCTTTCGGGCGGAGACCTGGAGCTGGACTATATCAAGTTGCTCCAAGCAAAGAAGAAAGAGCTAACTCTGAAAGGCTAAATAAATGAAAATTACTGATTTCAAAATAACGTATTGGGAGGGAGAAGCTGAGCGAGCGATTGGAGATGCGAATGGCCCATATGGCAGTAAAAGGCTTCCTGGAAGTTTCTTGGAAATATATACAGACGAAAATATTACCGGATATTCTCTGATAGGAAATAGTTACGTTGAAAAAATATTCCCTATTTTAGAAGGAAAAGACCCGAGATCTGTAGTTGGAATCTGGAAAGAAATGAATGATCTAGTTTTTAAGGGCGGAAATGAAGGAGAAAGATGTGATGCGATCTCTGCTATTGATTTAGCATTATGGGACTTAAAGGCAAAGATTGCTGATCAGCCTTTATGGAAACTCTTGGGGTCATCTACCAATAGAGTTAAAGCTTACGCATCAGGAATCGATCTTAATTTAACAGACGATGAAATCTTTAAATTTTATTCTAGAATGGCCGATATGGGCATCGACGCTGGAAAGTTAAAGGTAGGGCTAGACCTAAAATCAGATGAAAAAAGACTTGGAATAATGAAGGAAGCTCTTTCTAAGACAAATGACAGGCCTCTTCTATGTATTGATAGCAATGAATATTGGTCGCCAAAACAAGCCATCAGATTTATAGGGAAACTAGAAGAAAAATTTGATATAACATGGGCGGAAGAGCCTGCAAGAAGATGGGATTATAACGGACTAAAAAAAGTATCAGACAATATAAAAGCTGCAGTTGCAACAGGTGAAAATATTAATGATTTAGCTGAGTTTATGCCTCTGATTGATAATGGCGCAGTGGACATAGTTGAAGTAGGAATGGGAACAACAGGACTTACTGGAGCTATGAAAGTTGCAAATATGGCATTTGCATATGAACTTCCTGTAGCAATGATGAATTGTCCAGGAAACACGATGTCTCATCTTGCCACTAACCTGCCTAATCATTTCATGATGGAAGTAGTTGATAATGGAAGAGAATTATTTTTTGATACAGATCATCATATTGAAGATGGCCAAATAATCATTGGAAATGAGCCAGGATTTGGAATTTCAGTTGATTTCGATAAATTAAATAACTTGAAAGTTGATAGTCACTCTACGCCAAAACATGAATCTTCTCCTTTTCCAAGAAGAGAAGGAGCTGGCCTAATAATCAAACCCTTTGAAGAGGGCAAATAATGTTTGAGTTGAATGGAAAAGTATGCCTTATTACCGGCGGAAGTAGAGGGCTTGGAGAATCTATGGCAATAACTTTTGCTAAATCTGGAGCAGAGGCTGTAGTTATCACTTATAATAGCGATGAAAATAAGGCCATAGAGGTATGTAAAAACATAGAAATTCACGGATCTAAATCTATGGCAATTCATCTAGAAGTCTCAAACACAGATTCAATAAAAAAAATGGTTTCTTCAGTTGAAAAAGAGTTTTCTAAGATCGATGTTTTAGTAAATAATGCCGGGATTAATAGGCAGGCTAAAATGGAAGATGTGACTGAAAAAGACTGGGACGACATAATGGCAGTAAATCTTAAAGGCCCTTTCTTTTGCTCTAGAGAAGTTTTTCCAATTATGAAAAAAAATGGAGGGGGAAGAATTATAAATATCGGCTCTGTATCAGGACTTTATGGAGGGCCAACAACTCCTCATTACGGAGCATCAAAAGCAGGGCTTCATTCAGTCACACAAAATTTAGCAAGATATGGAGCGGAACATAACATATTTGTAAATAGCATATCGCCTGGAATAATCGAAACTGATCTTACTAGAGAAGAGTTAAAATCTGGAGGTGGAGGCAAGGTAGTTGCTTTAACTCTTTTAAAAAGACCAGGAGTAGAAATGGATGTATCCTCAATTGCCCTGATGCTTGCTTCAAATGAACAAAATTATTTAACTGGTCAAATTATTTCTCCAAATGGAGGGTCTTACTTTACAGTTTAAAAGAGGTGAATTATGAAAATAACTGAAATAAAAACATACCCTTTAGCCTACGAAGGAAGAGAATCCCTATTTATAGAAGTGCTTACTGATAATGGATTAAAAGGTTTAGGCGAAGTTGGAGTAGCAAAAATGGGTAAGTCAGTAATTGCAGCAATTGAACATCTTGAACAAAGGCTTATCGGTGAAGATCCATGGGAATCTGAAAAACTTTGGCAAATAATGTTTAGAGGGAACTTTTTTCCGCCAGGAGTAATTTATTCTTCAGCTATAAGCGCGATAGATATTGCATTGTGGGATCTTAAAGGTAAATCAGTAAATATGCCTCTTTATAAATTGCTTGGTGGGCCAGTAAGAAATAAGGTTGTTTGCTATCCTCATACTCAAGGATCTACTACTCAAGAACTCGTAGATAACTCCAAAAGAGCTGTTGATGAAGGCTGGAAATTTGTTAGATGGGGTCAACCTGAAACTCACGGTGTTTTTGAAGAAGCAGAACTTTCAGAACAAATGCCCGGCAAATTAGAGCCTACAGAATCTGTAAGGTTAGCCACTGAACAAATGGCTCTTGTTAGAGAAGCTGTAGGGGAAGATATTGGATTATTATTGGATGTTCACACAAGACTAGATACTGCTCATGTAATTGATTTATGTGACAGACTCAAAGAATTCAGACCTTTCTTTATAGAAGATCCGCTTAGATCAGAAAGTCCTCACGCATATAGAAACCTTTCTAAACATGTATCACTCCCAATTGCAGCAGGAGAACAATGGTCTTCAAAATGGTTATTTAGGCAAGTAATCGAGGAAGATCTAATCAATTACGCGAGAATAGATTTGTGCATTGTAGGTGGAATTACTGAAGCTAAAAAGATAACAAATTGGGCAGAAACTCACTATATAGATATAGTGCCTCACAATCCTTTAGGAGCTGTAAGTGCTGCTGCTTGTGTTTCTTTATGTATGGCTTCTGCAAATGTTGGGGTTCAAGAAATGCCAAGAAGACCTGGCACCGAAGGAAATGACATATTTCCAGTACAAATTTCATGGGAAGATGGTTATGCATGGTGCAATGACCTTCCAGGGCTTGGAATTGAATTTGACTCAGAAGCAGCAGAGAAATATAGGACTACACCAGGTGGATTCCCTCCATATTTAACAAGAAATGATGGGGCATTTACTAACTGGTAAATCTAATTATAAGTTAATCCTCCATCAACTATAATATTCTCTCCAGTGATAAAAGAGGAATCTTCGTGGCTTGCTAAAAACAAAACTGCCTTAGCTATTTCCTCTGGCTTTCCTTGCCTTCTAAGTAGAGATGATTCTTGAAATTCTTTTAAGGTTTTTTCAACATCAGTTCCCATATGCTCTATATGCTTGAAGGTAGCTGAAGTGTGAATTGAACCTGGGCATACTGCATTCACTCTAATTCCAAATTCAGCTAAATCTACCGCTAGAGATCTGGTAAGCATCAAAACAGCGCCTTTGCTAGTGTTATATGGAACAAATTTTGGACCAGCAATTATTGAGCTTACAGATGCCAAATTAACTACTGCCGACTTTCCAGATTTCTTTAGATGAGGAAGTGCTTCTTTAACGCATGTTGAATATCCAATTACATTTACTTTTAATATATCTTCCCATTGATCTTGAGATACATCTTCTACAGCTCCAAAGATAAATTTAGCAGCATTATTTACTAATATATCTATAGAGCCCAAAAATCCTAATGAATCTGAAATCATGCTTTTTACTTGATTGGGATCTGAAATATCTGTTTTTATAAATACAGCCTCTCCCCCACTTTCATTAATACTTTTAGCAGTACTATTGCCTGACTCTTCATTAAAGTCTATACAGGCAACTTTTGCTCCATTTGAAGCTATTTCTTTTGCAATTGCCTCACCTATACCTTCTCCGGCACCTGTGACAACAGCTCCTAATTTATCTAGTTTTCCCATTGATTACCTCCAAATGATAAAATATGTTTAATTACATTCTAGTGAATTTTTATGATTTTTAAAAAGCCTTTAAAAGTAGAGAAAGATGAAAACAACAGGGTTCCACCTGGGCAAACTGTTACTAATAATTTTCCTGTACTTACAGATGGCCCTGCTCCAGACGTGGAAAAATCTGAATGGGTTTTCGAAATAAAGTACCAAAATGAACTCTTAAGATCTTTCAATTGGGAAGAGTTTAATAACCTAAAACAGGAGACAATTACTACAGATATTCATTGCGTAACAAGGTGGTCAAAACTAGATACGGTTTGGAATGGAGTATATGTAGAAGATCTTTTGGATGGATTAATTGATCCAGAAAAACATAAATTCGTTATGGCTTTTTGTTTTGGTGGATATACTACTAACCTTCCTCTAGAAGATTTGATGGATAAAAAAGGATCAGTTGTAACAACTTTTGATGGAAAAGATCTTGAAAAAGATCACGGGGGGCCTGCTAGGCTACTTGTTCCTCATTTATATCTTTGGAAGTCAGCAAAATGGGTAAAAGGTCTTCATCTAGGCGAATCTGATAGGCCAGGATACTGGGAACAATATGGCTATCATATGTATGGGGACCCATGGAAAGAGCAAAGGTTTTGGAATGATTGATGCCTAATAGACTTCAGCATGAAAAAAGTGAATATCTTCTACAACATAAAGATAATCCAGTAGATTGGTACCCTTGGGGAGATGATGCTTTTAAGAAAGCAAAGGATGAAGATAAGCCAATTTTTTTAAGTATTGGATATTCTGCATGTCATTGGTGCCACGTAATGGAAGAAGAAAGCTTTGTAGATGATGAGATAGCTAATTTTTTAAATAAAAACTTTGTTTCTATAAAAGTTGATAGAGAAGAAAGACCAGACGTAGATTCTATATACATGACTAGTGTTCAAATAATTGCTGGTCATGGAGGCTGGCCGATGAGCTCTTTCTTGACTCCAGATGGTAAACCTTTTTTTGCGGGCACATATTTTCCAAAAGTTGCAAGGCAAGGAATGCCAGGTTTTTTGGAAGTTCTTCAAAAAATCACTCTTCTTTATGGAACCAAGAGAAATGACGTGGAAAAGTCCTCAAGTGAAATTACGGATGTACTAAAAAAACAATTTCAAAAGAGCGAAGAGGTAGTTGAAACCGAAGAAAGCCAAGTAAGACTTTATATTCAAAATCAATTAGAAAAAGAATTTGATGTAGATAATGCTGGCTTTAATAAGGCTCCAAAATTTCCTCAACCAATTTTGCATGAATTTGTACTTAATCAATGGAGCAAAAATAAAGATGAATCATTTCTTAAATTAACTACAGATACACTCGATGCAATGGAAATGGGAGGAATACATGATCAAGCAGGCGGAGGGTTTCATAGGTATTCTGTAGATGAAAAATGGCTTGTTCCTCATTTTGAAAAAATGCTTTATGACAATGCATCTTTAGCATATTTATATTTAAATGCTTTCAGAATTACAAAAAATGAAAAATATAAAAAGACT
>PBNX01000020.1 GCA_002723375.1 Dehalococcoidia bacterium | reverse complement strand
GGCCAGGTTCAACTAAAGGAAAATTTTCTAAGGGATTTTTCATTTATACCGCCATATAAACTTTAATAATTTGGAGGCGACGGGCGGATTCGAACCGCCGAATAGAGGTTTTGCAGACCTCGGCCTTAGACCACTTGGCTACGTCGCCATTAAAAGATAATTAGTTTAATTTATAGAAAAGATAGTTTAATTTATTGCAAAGAAAACGTAAAATAAATCTATGATACCCCTAGACAAATCAAATAAGAATACTCCGGTGTATGAAAACTACTTAAGAGTGCTTCCATTTTTTAAAGATCTTGTCTACGCCAAGAAGTCATCTATAAGTAAATATTGGGCTGAAGAAGTATCTGGATTTGAGTATATTTTTGATTCATCTCCATTAATTATTAATGACTTAAGAAGCCATTGTTACCATATAACTGGAGAAATTCCTTACCCATATAGAAATCATCATGAATTTAGGTCGGGTCAATTTTTACAAAAACTCAAGTTACTTAGATCTGAATCCCAAAAAATAGACAAAGACTTAGACTTATTAGTTTCTGAGCCAGAAATATTAGGGGGCTTTGGATTTAACATTGAAGATAAATTTATAAATAAAGATACACTGAAATTTTATGAGTGCATGATTGCTCTACAAAAATCTAATGCCATTGACGCTAATAATAAAGAAAAAAAATCTGTTATATGTGAAATCGGAGCAGGCTGGGGAGGTTTTGCACATTGCTTTTGTACTATTTTTCCAAATACAAAATATATAATTTCAGATTTACCAAACACATTAATATTTTCTTATTTATTTCTTTCAGAAGCTTTTCCAAACAAAAAAGTAAAGCTGTTTAATTACGAATCAGAATCTATTGAAGATTGTGATTTTCTATTAATTCCTAATACAGAATTTAACAATTATAAAGGAACTATAGATGGGGCTATAAATATATGCTCATTTCAAGAAATGACATCTGAACAAGTATCAGAGTACATAGAAACTCTTCATGGCATGGGGTCTAAATTCATATATTCATTAAATAGAAATTTAAATAAAAATAATTTAGGACTTAAAAATCCAATCAGTTATCATATTTCTGAAAAATATAATTTAGAGAAAATTGATATCCTAAAAATTCCTTACACTGAATTAAATTTAAGTCAAACAAATACATCTAAAGTTAATATAATTAAAAGTATAATAAAAATGTTATTAGGAATAAAAAAAGATAAGCGAGTATTAGAAAACAATTACCAACACTTAATTGGAAAATTATAGTGGTGCCGAGGGCGAGGCTCGAACTCGCACGCCATTTCTGGCACAGCGCCCTCAACGCTGCTTGTCTACCAATTCCAACACCTCGGCTAATTTAGGTGGCAGGAGCGGGAGGATTCGAACCCCCGACCTAAGGTTTTGGAGACCTTCGCTCTACCAACTGAGCTACGCTCCTAAATTAATTCGGTGTTAATAAACTTTAAATAGAAAAGGATATTCTATCAACTTGATTAAATAATAATCAACAAAAAAAAAGGAGCGGCCTTCAACCGCTCCTTTAAAATTATATTATTTTCTATAAAGCCTTTTTGCCCTTTTCATTTGTTCTTATTCTTACTGCTTCCTCAATTTTGGATATAAAAATTTTACCATCACCAATAGATCCTTCTCCAGATTTGGCGCCACTAATTAATATATTTACTACCTTATCCTTAAGTTCGTCTGAGACTACTGTAGTAATCAAAGTTTTAGGAATAGCTGCTCTAGTTATAGCAGAAGTCCCCCTACCAGTTAAAACCTCAACCCCTTTTTGATTTCCTTTGCCAGTTACATTTGTCATGTAATAACCTCCAACACCAGCTTCCTCAAGAAGCTCGCCAATTGAACTTGCCATTTCAGGTCTTATTACTGCTTCTATTTTTATCATATTTTGTTCTCCTTTTTTTATTCATACTAGGGGCGACACTACGCCGCCCCTATTGCAAGAAAGAAATTTTGTTTTTAATAAGATGGATATTATTATCAAACTTATTTCATTTCTTATATTATTACTTAATCAGCCCCATCAGCAATATATCCACGTTCACCATGAATATTTACGTCTAGTCCACCCAATTCTGTCTCTTCAATCTCTTGCAATCCTAAGCCAGGAATTACATCTAGAATTTTAAGAATAATAAATGTTACAACTGCTGAGTAAGCAAATGTAGCTAAAATACCTACTAATTGCTCCAATACAATTGCTCCATTTCCTTCAATCAAGCCTTTTACTCCACCAATTGCTTCTGCAGCGAACACTCCTGTCATCAATGCCCCCCAAGCTCCACCAACTCCATGAACACCAAATACAACTAAAGCATCATCAATTCCAGATTTTTCCATTGCCATAGCAGATAAATAGCAAACTATACTGACAGTTAAACCAATCATCAATGCTCCGCCAACATCAACCCAACCACAGGCAGGAGTTATGGCTACAAGCCCAGCTACAGCACCCGTGGCTGCACCTACTGCACTCATTTTTCCTGTATGAAGCCCGCTAATTACAAGCCAAGTTAGAGCTGCCATTGCAGCAGCAGTATTAGTAGTTAAAAATGCGTTTGCAGCTACTCCATCTGCAGCTAATTCACTACCTGCGTTAAATCCGAACCATCCGAACCATAGTAAAGATGCCCCCAAAATAACATAAGGTACGTTATGAGCAACAATAGTTCCTGCTGCTCCCCCTCTTCTTTTTCCTACCATCCATGCTGCAACTAATGCAGCTGCACCTGCGTTTAGATGCACCACTGTTCCACCAGCAAAATCTAGAGCTCCTTGATCCCCAAATACTCCTTGGCTTATCCAGCCTCCACCCCATACCCAATGGCATATAGGAGCGTAAACTAAAGTTACCCACAAAGTTATAAAGATCAAATAAGTAGAAAATTTAAATCGTTCTACAAATGCACCAGTAATTAAAGCAGGTGTAATTATTGCAAACATACCTTGGAAAATCACAAACATAATATCTGCAGCAGGATCAGTTGAAGTCATGTTAATGCCATTTAACAGCACATAACTAAAATCCCCTATAAAAGCATTTCCTTCACCAAAAGCAAGACTATAGCCCCATAATACCCATATAACAGGCATAAGAGCCATTGCAGCAAAAGAGTACATCATAGTGCTAACAACATTTTTAGCTCTTACAAGTCCTCCGTAAAAAAAAGCTAGTCCTGGTGTCATAAGCAACACCAAAGCGGAAGCGACCATCATCCAGGCCATACCTCCAGAATCAAATTCAGGCATAATAATATCCTTTCTATAAATTTATCTTAAGTGAATAACTTATTGTTTTTTAGAAAGAAAATGTTTCTTGAAATAAAAAATATGTTACTAAAATGTTACATTAATCTTATTTTTTAACGTAAATATTAATTATTTACTTTTTTCTTTACGAAATAAGCAAGTAAAAGAAGTATTATACTACTAAGTTCGAACCCCATTGAGCCACCATTGCAACTTCCCAATGCCCCATTATTTAATTCTGAAGAAGTTGAAGTTTCATTTTTTCTATCGATTATTCCAAGATCTTTTTTCCATTGAATTTCAAGATCATCTAAAGAAACCCCAAAAGAAGAAATAAAGCTATCTTCTATTGATTTCTTGTTAGAAATTTCTTTCATTAACTTAATCATGGAGCCTTCAGGAAAATTATTAATTAAAAATTCAACAAAAGACTTTGACTGTCCGTAAGCAACTAAAGTTAAATTGGGGTTACCTGGAAATCTATTTAATGAGCTAAATGGAAATAACCTTCCTGTATCAATAGCCCATTCTAAATATCTATCGTATCCTTGGCCTTGTTCTATATTTCCAAATTCAGCTAATCCTTCATTAAGCCATAAAGGTACCCCTAAATATGAAGACTTGGTAGCCCTTGCAACTATAATATGAGTAATTTCGTGAGTGGCTACACCTAATGCGGATCCAGAACCCCCATCAACTAACACAACATTCTCTGTTGCAAATGCTTGCCCTTCAGTGATTAATGAATTTGCTTGAGTTTCACTCTTTTTTACAACAACATCGAACATTTCAGAATAATTGTTGTACATCATAACTGATATATTTTCGTTTTTTTCTACACCTAATAAGTCTGAAATTTTATATACAGAGTCTTCGCATGCTTCAAGCATCTTTTTTGCTCTTCTAGAAACTGGCCCATGATAATAAATTGTTACTATTTCTCCTTCTACCTTTTCCCACTCAAACCTTGAATCTAAAAATATATGTTCTTTTTTTTCAGTAACATGTGAGGTTCCATCCTTAAAAAATATTTCAAAGAAATAAGTTAATTTACTTCCAGGCGGAATATAACTAGATGAACGTTCTGTTGAAAAAAAATATTTTAAAGATTCATTTTCTAGAAAATTATCCAAATTTAAATATTCATACTGATAAGATTTTCTTCCATCAACTTTGAATTTAATTTGAATATCATCGATGCTTTCTTTACTTAACAAATCAATACTAAATTCAATCCCTTTAGGAATAAAAGATTTTGCTGAATCATTTAACACTATGCTTTGGTCTGCGCTTAAATAACTAGCATTAATAGTAAATGCTAATAATAAAATAAATAAATAATGAAATTTAATTAGAAAAAAATATTTTTTTTTTCATTCTATTTCCTCAGAAGTTTCCAAAACAAGAAAAATCTATGAACTAGCCCTACTGAAACAGCTAAAGTTAAAACGTATATCATTATTATTGGGCTAAAAAATATTAATCCAAGCCCAACAATTAATATCCTCTCAGGTCTTGTGAACATGCCACTTTTTGAATTATAACCCAACCCTTCTATTCTTGCCCTTAAATAACTTATCATTAATGAAAAAACGATTGATATACTTGTCATAAGTACAATAATCTCTTCATTTTTTGAAGAATAATAATAAATAACTCCAATTAAAATTACTGCTTCGCCTAATCTATCTAGCGTTGAATCTAAAAAAGCACCTTTATCAGAATCTTTTTGTAATTTTCTAGCTAGAGCTCCATCATATACATCCATTAATCCGGACAGCATAACAAGCATTCCGGATAATCTAAAATTCCCTTGAGCAGCAAAAAAAGTTGCAACAAAAACTGTAAAAAATCCTAGTATAGTAACAAAATTCGGTGTGCATCTAAGTCTCACAAGAATATTAACAACAGGGTCAATTATCACGCCTTCAGCCATTGACCTTAAATTATCTCTAGATCTTTCAAAATAATCAGCCAATTTTTAAACTCTTTTCATAATTAAAAACTATATTTCTAGAAACTTCTCGCCAAGAATATTTTTTTGAAAAATTAATCCCATTTAATGATAACTTATTTATCATTTCTCTGTTGTCAATTAGTTCAATAAGAGCACCTGAAAGACTTCTAGCGTCTCCATTTTTGAAAAGAATGCCATTCTCATAATTATTGACTATACCTCTATAACCATCAATATCTGAAGCCACAACAGCCAATCCTGAAGCCATAGCTTCTAAAAGTACTATTCCAAAACTTTCATTTTCAAGAGCAGGAGAGCAAAAAATCTGAGAGCTATGGTACATATCGACCAAATCTTGACCTTCCATATGATCATAAAATTTACAATTAGGGATATTTTTATACTTGTTTGATAAAAGAGAAACTCCTTCCCCGACCAAATTTAATTCTACAGTGCTATATTTTTTGTTAATAATCTTGAAAGCCTCAATAAGTATTTTTATCCCTTTACGATCTTCATTCCTACCAACAAATAATATTTTTCGTTTTTTATGATCTTTGTTTATATTATGATTAAATCTTTCTAAATCCACTCCGTTTGGAATTAGTTCATAAGGGAATTCATATCCATAATTTTTTAAAGTTAAAGCAGCTGTCTTGGAAACACAAATTTTTGATAAAGAGCTTATTATCCAATCTCGGAATAAAAAACCCCAAAATTTAAATTTCCAACTTGAGTTAAATGTCGCGTGAAAAGTTAATACAACCGGAGATTTTGAAAAAATTAACGAAAATAATGATACAAAGGGAACTAGGGGTTCATGAATATGCATTAAATCAAAGGAATTTTTTTTAATAAAATTTCTTACTTTAATTATTGAGATAAAATTTACAGAAATAGACGCTTTTGTTGAACCAAAATTAACTATAGTTGGATTTCCAGCATTTAAAAAATTAATATTTTTAATTCTAAATAATTTATTTGAAGAGGGTGCAATAATTGAAACTTTATTTCCTTGATAAGTTAGTTCTTTGGCTAAATTAATAACATGATTGGTTACACCACCAGTTTTAGATATATCATATGGCGAAACTATCGCAACTTTCATTCTAATAGCTTACTGCCTGGCCATCTTTTCTGGAATCCGAGCCTCCTATTAATACATTATTTTTATAATTATTTATAATTTGCCCTCCCCCAAACAATCCTCTTTCGTATCCACTTTTTATATCTACATTATGCCCTCTGCCCCTTAATTCTTGAATAACTTCATTAGGAAATGAATTTTCTAAATAAACTAAATCTTCTTCTATACTTACACTAAACCTTTTGTTATCTAAAGCAGATTGAGGGCTCATGTCATAATCAACCATATTAGAAATTACTTGCATGTGACCTTGGGGTTGCTGAAAACCTCCCATGACACCCATTGAACTAACTAACTTACTTTCCTTTGTAATCATTGCTGGAATTATTGTATTAAATGGCCTTTTTAACGGTTCAAAAATATTTGGATGGTCTTGGTTTAATGAAAATAATGCCCCTCTATTTTGCAATGCTATTCCTGTTTCAGGAACCACTAACCCTGCACCAAAACCTTGATATAAGCTGTTAATTAATGAGCAAGCATTCCCTTCTCCATCGATTACTGAAATATAAACTGTGTCTCCTTGTTGTTTAAAATTTCCTTTCCTGTAACCGTAATTTGATTTAGAAGAATTAATTTCATTAAATCTTTTTTTAGCATATTCTTTAGAAAGTAAATGATCTATAGGAACTTTGAATTTATCTGGGTCAGCTACGTACCAAAGAGCATCCCGAAAAGCTATTTTCATTGATTCAATTTGATAATGTACCTTCATTAATTCGGAATCAAATTGATCAAAATTTTCAAATATGTTTAATGCAATCAGCGCGGCTATACCTTGCCCGTTAGGAGGGCATTCCCAAACATCATATCCTCTATAATTTGAAGTTATAGGCTCCACCCATTCGCTTTCATGATTTAAAAAATCTTCTTCAGAAAGCCATCCGTGAAATTGTTTAATATAATCTGAAATTTTATTGGGCACTTCTCCTTGGTAAAAATAAGATTTTCCATTATCTGAAATGCCTTTTAATATATTCGCTAAATTTGGATTCGAAAATTTATCTCCAAATTTTGGAGATTTATTACTTACTAAGAAATCGCAATTATTATTTATTGATAATTTATTTTCACTTATCTTCCAAAGATGCGCAGTAATTTCTGATACTCCAAAACCTTTGTTAGCAATATCAATTGCAGGCAATAATACTGTATCAAGAGAGAATTTTCCAAATTTATCTACTAATTCTTGCCAAGCATCTACTGCACCAGGAACACTAACAGACATGCCAGAAAATTCACCTTGAAGAGGGATATGATCAAGACCAAATTTAGCAAAATCTTCAATAGTTGAATTTCTACCTGATCTCCCACTTCCGTTCAAAGCTTTCACTGAAGAAGAGCTTTTATCATAAATAAGCGCGAATACATCTCCACCTATTCCTGTTGACATTGGTTCAACTACATTCAATACTGATGCAGCGCATACAGCTGCATCAACACAGTTGCCTCCTTTTTTTAAAATATCAAGTCCTGCGTTAGCAGCAAGCGGATTACTAGTTGCAACAATTCCATTAAGCCCTAAAACATCTGAACGCCGAGATGTATATTCATTTATTGAAAACATTTCCATAAATTTTTAATACCAATAATCAAGTTAATATATGAAGCCTATTTTGACCTAGGATTGAATATATCAGTTAAAGCATCTCCAAGTAAATTCCAGCAAAAAATTAATATCCAAACAACTGCTATTGGAGCTAAAATTTGCTCCGGATGGTTTTTTAAAACAGAAACACTGGACGCTCCTCTTCCTGTAACGTCAGCAATCATTATGCCTAGGCTTGGATGAGGAGGCTGAACACCTAGACCCAAAAAACTTAAGAAAACTTCAGTTCCGGCAACAGCACCTAAACCAAAACTAGCTGAAACAATAATTGGACCAATGACATTAGGAAGGATATGCCGAAAAAGAATTCTAGTATTTGATGCCCCTGCAATTCTCGCAGCCTGAACATATTCTCTTTGTCCTACAGACAAAACTTGCCCTCTAACTAATCTCATCATTCCAAACCAACTAAGTGGCAATAAAGCTATACCAATTACTGCAAAATCCACTATGCCTGAAGAGACTATTCCATTTATTCCTGACATATCTTCTATGGTTCGTGCAAAGTCCACAATCCTAGGCCTAAGAGTGGCTGCTAAAATAATAATTAATAAAATATCAGGAAATGCAGCTAAAACTTCTCCTGTTCTTGTAATAATTGAATCTGCTTTTCCTCTAAAGTAGCCAGCAACTAAGCCAAGGCTAACACCAAGGATCAAGCTTCCTGTTACAAGGCCAACTATAGTGATAATCACTGTGGTTTGTATACCCCAAATTATCCTAGTAAATATATCCCTTCCTAATCTATCAGTTCCAAATATGTGATCTAAAGTTGGCCCACTTTGAGTATTCATTAAATCTGTTTCAGAATAAGAGTAAGGGGCAATCAATGGAGCAAAGAGGCCAACTATATAAACTATTATTAAAACTAAAATAACTGAAACGGCGACCTTTTTTTTAAGTAAACTATTTAAGCCATGCCGAAAAGGGCTAAGTGAAGTGATTTTTTGTTCATTATTAATTGTCATTACTATACCTAATCCTTGGATCAAGAAGTACATATAAAAGATCAACAATTAAATTTGCAATCACCAATGTCGCGGTTCCAATTAGAGTTAAAGCCATAATTATTGGGTAATCTCTAGAAAAAATTGCGTCTAAAGCAAATCTTGCAACACCTGGTATTCCAAATATAAGCTCTACAATCAGAGCACCTCCCAACATCCCAGAAAATGACAATCCTAATACAGTAACAACAGGCAATATTGCATTTTTTCCAACATGTTTATAAATAACTTCACGTCTACTTACCCCTTTAGCTTTTGCAAAAGTGATAAATTCCTGACCTAAAACATCTAAAGTGCTTGCTCTCATCAATCTTGCAATTACAGCAATTCCAGGTAGCCCCACAGTTATAGCAGGAAGTATAGATCTTGAATCAAAAATACCGCCCCACCCAGAAACCGGGACCCATCCTAATTCCAAAGCAAAAATAATAATCAAAAATGGAGCAGTTAAAAAAACAGGCATTGCATAAATTATTAAAGTCATAGATACAACAAGCGGATCAATGGGAGTTCCTTGTTTTATTGCTGCATAAAAACCTAATGGAATCCCGAATATAGTAGAAATTAGTATAGATATAATGAATAATTTTGCAGACACTGCCAATTTTGGCGCAAGAAGTTCTGAAACAGTTTTTCCAGGATATTTATAACTTTCACCAAAATCACCTTTTACCGAATCACCAATATACCTAAAATATTGAACAAAAACAGGATCGTTTAGTCCTTTCTTTTCTCTTAAAGAATCTGCTAGCTCTTCAGTATAGTTATTACCAAGAATAACCTCTACAGGATCTCCAGGACCGTATATTCCAAGAATAAAAACCATTAATGCTATAACTAGCATTACTAGTGGAACCCATAGTATTCGTTTAATTGCGTATATTAGCAAAACGTATTTTTTTGTTTATTTAGTTTTGAATATAAACGTTTTTTAGCTTTGGAACAATTAGAGGGGTAAACTCAAATCCTCTCACTCTTGGTTTTATTAAGGCCAATCCTTCTTGATCAAACCACATAGGTAACCAAGGCGCATCATCAATTATCAATTGCTCAGCTTTATTATATTTGCTTATTCTAGTTAGAGGATCTTGGTCAATTCTAGCTTCCTCTAGTATTTCATCAACTTGAGAGTTACTGTATTTCCCATGATTACCTTTGCTTTCGGAGTGAAATAATATATCGATAAAATCTTGAGGGTCAGGATAATCTGCTTGCCATCCAGATCCACCCCATACTTGAAGTCTTTCTCTGTGAAGATCTTGTAAGTATGTTGCCCATTCAACTTGCTGAATTTCTATTTGAACTCCCAAAACCCTATCCCACATATCTGCTACAACTTCCATATCTAAACTTGGAGATCCGCCAGTTCCGGGTATAGTGACAACTATCAAAGGCCTAGTTTCTGGATCAGCATATTTAGACTCGCTCAATAACTTAACTGCTTTATCTGGATCATATTCTAAACCTTTAACATCACTTGAAAAGCCGGGGAAATTAGGAGGGAGTATTCCATATGCTGGCCTGACTAACTCGGAGTAAACTTGAGTAGCAATTAGTTGTTTGTCAACGGCGTGATTTAACGCTTGTCTAAATTTTATATCATCAAATGGTGGCTTAGACACATTAAACCCAATGTAATTAATAGTAAACGATGGTGGCACAGAAATTAAATCTTTGCTTAATGGGTCATTTTGATCTTGCACTCTCTCTAGATCAGCAAGCCCTACTCCAGTAATATCTATTTCTCCATTTTCATACATTGCCATTGGAACACCACCAGCTAAATTAAACTCAACCCTATCTAGCTTTGCTTTTTCTCCCCAATATAAATCATTCCTTTTGAGAATAAGTACTTGACCTAAATCATATCTTTCTAAAGCGAAAGGTCCTGTAACAACCGGAGAGTCTGTCCAATTATCTCCTCCTTGACTTACATTGGCCTCTTTAAGCACATAGGCTGTAGGATAAGTAAGCTTAGCTAGAAAATATGCTTTAGGAGAGTCAATTTTTATTTGTATATTTCTGTCATCAATAACTTTTACACCCGAAATCTCATTTGATTCGCCATCTAATACTTCTTGAACGCCAACAATATCCCCTAAATATAATTCAGCAACTGGAGATTCTGTGTCAGGATTTGCTGCTCTATTAAATGAGTAGGAAAAATCATTAGCCGTAATTGGAGATCCATCAGAAAATTTTATATCTGCTCTTAACTTAAAAGTATAAAGAGTTCCATTCTCACTTAAATCCCAACTTTCCGCTAAATCTGGTACTATCTCTAGATCTGGATTTAAAGTTACTAAACCTGAAAACATTTCAACAATTAATCCTGCTGAAGTGGTATCAGTTACAAGGTGAGGATCAAGAGTAGGTGGATCTGACCACAATCTTTTTAAAGTCCCCCCTTTTCCTGATTCAGAACTTCCAGAATTATCAGAACCTTGCAAAGAAGGAGCAATAGACTTTTGAGTTTCATTGAGACTCTGAGGTTCGGCCTCGCTTGAACAAGCAAACAAGGATATTGTTGCAATAATTAATACAATTGTTAATTTTCTCATAATTTAAATTTTGATAGTTTATTTTTTAATTATATATTCAATTAATTAATTTGGGACTTTATTGAAAATTTTAGAAATTCTAACAAAATATGATCCAGGTTTCCATCTAAAACACTATTTACATCTGCAACTTCATATCCAGTTCTAATATCCTTTACAAGTGTATAGGGATGTAAAACATAACTTCTCACTTGATTACCCCATTCGGCAGATACAAATTCTCCTTTTAGTTCATTTTCTTTTTCTTTATTTTTTTGTATTTCGAGATCAACTAATCTAGTTTTAAGAATTTGCATTGCAATATTTTTATTTTGAGATTGAGATCTTTCGTTTTGAACAGATACTACAATAGCAGAAGGTTTGTGAGTTAATCTTATTGCAGATGAATTTTTTTGAACACTTTGGCCGCCTGCTCCACTAGCTTTAAAAGCTTCGATTTTTAGGTCGTCAGTATTAATTTCTACATCAGTTGAGTCTTGAAAATCTGGTATTACCTCAACTAATGCAAAACTTGTATGCCTTAAATTTGCTGAATTAAATGGTGATAATCTAACTAGCCTATGCACACCTTTTTCTCCTTTCAAAAGACCAAAAACTTTTTCCCCACTAATTCTTAACATTGCACTTTTTATTCCAGCTTCCTCTCCAGGAGAAGTAGATAATAATTCCGTATTAAATTTTCTCTTATCAGCCCATCTCAAATACATTCTAAGAATCATGGATGCCCAATCCTGAGCATCAACTCCCCCAGCACCGCCGCTAATTGTTATTAATGCATCAAGATTATCGTACTCGCCTGAAAATTGAAGTTCAGTCTTTAAATCTTCAATTCCTTTCTCTATAGATTTCAAGTCATCAACAGAATCTTTTTCAAGCATATTAATATCATCTACACTCGCCTCTTGAGAAAGTTGAAAATAGCTTTCCAATGAAGAATTCAGTTGATCAATATTTTTAAAAAAAGATTTTTTAGAGGCTAAGGTTGCCATTAATTTTGAACCCTTTTTTCCATTTTTCCATAATTCTGGAGATTGAGATTTTTCTTCTAATAAATTTATTTCATCTTTTAATTTATCCATGTCTACCATAGAAATAATTTCAGTCATAGAAACTCTTAAATCTTGAATTTTTCTTTTAAAATCAAACACCATAAATGATTATTATACAGATGAATTATTCTACTTTTGAAATTCCAGAATTTTTTAAAGCAATTTTTATTTCATTTTTTGCATTCTCATCCAAGGTATTTAATGGGCTTCTGGGATTTCCCCCCTCAAAACCAATCAAATCCATTGCATATTTAAGCCCGGGTGCGCCTCTTGATAAAATATTCCAGTCAGCATCAACCAAGGAATCATTTAATTTTTTAGATTTAGAATAATTTCCTTCTATCCCTAATTTCATAATTTCCCTGCAAATCTTAGGTGCTATATTGCCAAGCATAAAACAAGCTCCATTTGCACCTTCTAATATTTGAGCAGCCATCAACATTGCATTAGGGACCCAAAATTGTTTATCTTTTGAAATAAATTTTCTTGTCATCATTTCAAACCTAACAAGATGACTAGCTATATACCCGACTACAGAATCATAGGAACAAAATCTGCCAATCTGATCAGGGTCTGCCCCTTCAGTAGTCATTGAATTAACAAACCCTCCTGGAGCCATTTGATGAATTATTAAAACTGGCCCTGAAATTTTTTCAAGGACTTCATTAAAATATTCATCTATAGTGTCTCTTCGTCTAGGAATTCTTATTCTAAGAACATCTACTCCTAAATTAATATAAGCATCTGCATCTTCAAGGGTACCTTTTACAGAAGGATTATCTATTCCAGCAATTATTAATTTCTTTTCTTTTGCTACTGAAACAACACTCTTACATATATCTTTTTTTTCTTGAAAACTAAGAAGTTGCTCTTCGCCATTTTCAGTGCCCAACACAAATCCTGAAAGATCTGTACTGAGCCATTTTTCAGCATTATTTTCTATGGCATTAAAATTAACTTTTCCTTCTCTCGTAAATGGAGTAGGGCTTGGAGCAACTAAAATTGGAGGTTCTATATTTTGGATATTCATTATTTCCTGCTTTTAAATTAATATTACTACGGTATTAAACTATCATTCTATGAAAAAAAATAATACAAATATAATTAGAAAAACTATTGGATATATTAGGAAATTTTCACGAAATCCCTCAAATTTACAATTATTTTTTGTTTTTATATCTTTAACTGTAATTTTTTCAGTAACATTAGGTCCATATATTTATGATAGAGGTAAGACAGGTCTTGATGAAGTATTCAGAATTAAAAATAATAGAGAATTTGGCGGAGACATAGATGTTGAGGCTTGGGTTTATAGCTGGATAAGGACTGGGGCAATAAATATGATAAATGCTCAAGGTCCTAGCCAATGGAGAGCAGTGCCTTGGGATAGAGGATGCTTTTCAAGACGTTTTACAGAGTGGAATAGTAAATACCAAGAAGCTATACAGAAAGCTTGCTATGATTTATCAGAAATTCAAAAAAAATATGAGAGTTCCTGTATGTCAGTAGATAATTGCTTACTTCCTGATGAAGCTACTAATGAATTAAATAATGTATTAAGCCAAATGAAAAAAGCATTTTCTGATGCTAATTTTGTTTTGCCATATAGATCCGGTGAAGAGAATTCAATTGATTAATCCAATTAAACATAACTTAATAAATATTTGCACAGGAATTGTTGTTGGTTTCGTAGACTTATTCCCTGGTATAAGCGGAGGGACAGTACTTTTTCTAACAGGAAAATACAACAATGTAATATATTCTCTTAGTTCAATAATTAAAAAGATTTTTAGAAAGAAAGAAATTTCATCAATAAAAATTGAATATAATCTACTTATAACATTATTTATTGGGATACTTATATCGGTATTTGTTTTTTCTAAACTAGCTTCATATTTATTTGAAAATTACGAAAATCATTCAAAAGTTTTTTTGATAGCACTAATGATTATTTATAGTATTAATTTATTAATTAAATTAAGAAAAAACTCAAAATTTTTAATTCATTTATTATTTGGATTGATTATTGGATTATTTTCAATATTTGTTCCTAATATAGGCGATTCAGACCCAGCTTTTTATATTATTATTTTGTCAGGACTGCTATCTTTCGGATTCATGATATTGCCAGGCATCAGTGGATCATCAATACTCTTAATTTTAGGTACTTATGAAAGTACAGTTAACTCGGTTAATGAAATTAACCTCCCATATTTATTCTTATTTTTTTTGGGAGGAATTATTGGTTTTTCAGCATCAATAGTTTTGATAAAAATATTATTAGACAAATACAAAGATGAATTTAGAATAATTATTTCTGGGGTTATTGTTGGAGCAAGTATTGGGTTGCTATATGATCTTCCAAAAAATACATATTCAAATTTATCAATATATTTAATGTTTATCTTAGGATTATTAATTGCTTATTTTTTAATCAATTTCACAAACTATTTTGCAAAAAAAAAGAATGAGAATAATTAAACACTATTTAGTAATTTTTTTAATAATTATTGGTTGTGAATCAGAAAATACAAATTTTATTGAAATAGACCAGTTTAGCGACAATACAAAAAAATTTAGTATTGTTGATTTTGAAGATAAGGGATTTAAAGTATCAAAAAAATATGATGTTTCTGAACTTGAAAATGCTGATAGTGCTTTTTTTGGATGGATGAAAGATGATTTAAATAATACGCATGATTACGAATTAAGATTTTATGATACTCACTATAATGCAACTAAATCTATAAATTTAATTGAAGAAGTTATAGGGGAAAATGCAGTTCTTGCATCAAGAGATGTAACTTGGAAAGAAGGAAATTCAGATAGGAGAGTAAATAGGAGAGGGGCCGGATCTGGGCCAGGATCTGCTAAAGCAAAATATCTGCATTATATTATTTACGGAAACACTGTGATTCTATGCGAAGGACTAAGCGTAGAAGAGTCAAAGAAATTGTGTACAAATTTTATAAATAAGATTATCCAATAGTTGGCTTATTATTCCTATTATTATGATTAATTTTCTCGAACCAATTACCTACTTGCAACACACCAAAATCTTTATTAAATCTACCTGTAAACATTAACCCTACAGGCATTCCTGATTCTGAGAATCCTGCCAATGTGCTAAGAGATGGTTGCCTAGTAACATTAAATACACTTGTAAAGCTAGGAATCCTTCCGCCTACAACTTCTTTTGAAGACGACAAATTCTTTTTTGAATATTCTTCTATTAGACCTGGTAGCACAGGGGTCGTAGGGCAAGCAAGAATATCAAAATTATCAAATTCATCATTCATTTTACTCTGTATATAGCTCATAACTCTCAGAGAGCTTAAATAATCATTAATTGACAGTCTCTCGGCAGAAACTAGTCTGCTAATAACCTCGTAGGTATAATCTTCATAATTTGAAATCAAGTAATCTTTATGGACACTCATTGCTTCAGCAAGAGTGATAACAACATTAACTGGTCTAGCGATAGATAGCCAAGATAAATCAACATTAATAATTTCGGCTCCATTAGATTTCATGAGTTCAACAGAATCGTTAAATACTTTTTTAACTTCATCATCCATTTCAGAGAAGTAGTTATCATTTGGAACCCCAACTTTTAATCTAACTGGGAGTAAGCTATCAAAATTATCTAGCATGGATGATGTAAAACCCCCATAAGGCTCTTTATTATTAGGGTTTTGATGTTTACATACTTCTTCAACAAATATTGAGCAGTCTTTAGTATTTTTTCCTAATGGACCAACAGTATCTAATGTCCAAGAAAGAGGAAAGACTCCTTTAGTTGATAACTTATTATAAGATGGTTTAAATCCAGTTACTCCACAAAAAGAAGCAGGCATACGAATGGAGCCTCCAGTATCACTGCCTATTGCAATAGGAACTAAATCTGCAGATACTGCTGCTGCAGACCCGCTACTTGATCCTCCAGGTATTTTTTTTAGATCCCAAGGGTTCTTGGTTTGCTTTGAATTTGAATTAATACCATGAGGGCCAAAAGCAAATTCAACCAATTCTGTCTTGCCAATAATGATTGCCCCTGATAATTCAAGAGCATTCACAATTTCTGCAGAACTTTTTGCAATATTTGAAGATAATATTTTGGATCCAGCTGTTGTTACCTTTGACCTTACATCAACTAAATCTTTAACAGCTATTGGGATGCCGTGAAGAGGTCCTTTATACTCCCCTCGAGATATTTCTTGCTGACAAATCTTTGCCTTTTCTTCCCAATTATCAAAAATCTCTATAAATGAATTTATATTGCTATCTAGTTTATTAATACGCTCACTATAAAAAGAGAATAAATCAACTGGGGATAAATCTTTTTTAAATATAAGATCAGAAATTTCTGATACAGAAAGATTTGCAATACTACTCATTGGAAAATTTTAAGGGGTTTAATTGGGCTAAATCTTCTACTACTTCAACTCCCTTGATCTTTTTTATTGCCTCCTCAAGTTCTTTTACTCTGGTCAAGGCAATTTCTAAATCATGATCATCTAGATTATATTTCTTCTTTAATAAATTAACTATTTCAGTATTCATTATTTCCTTATTAAATCAAAGCTTGTAAGTCAACATAATATAAATTTATACTTAATATTAATGCTTATTTCAGAATTTTTACACAACATTACAAACAAGGCTTTAGAAGACCTTCTAAAAGCTAAAGGAATAGACACAAATAATTCACCTGATTTTATTATAGAAAAACCAAAAAATTCTGATTTTGGGGATTTTGCTACTAGCTTGCCGCTCCAATTATCAAAATTACTATCAAGTAACCCAATGGAAATTGCAGAAAATTTAGTTAGTTTACTTCCAGATTGCAAAGAAATTGAAAAATTATCTATAGCTAAGCCTGGATTCATAAATTTTTCACTAAGTAAAAATTGGATAAATAATGAAATAAAAATGATTCTTGTAAGTGAAAAAGATTATGGAAGACCATTGGAGGCTAAAAATTTCAAGATACAAGTTGAATTTGTAAGTGTTAATCCAACAGGAAGGCTTCATCTTGGGCATATGAGAGGGGCTGTTATAGGAAGTACAATTGCAAATTTATTAGAAAATCAGAGGTTTAATGTACAAAGAGAATACTATGTAAATGATGCTGGAAACCAAATGCAAATTTTTGGTAATTCAATAATTGAGAGAATAAAGGAAGCAAACGGAGCAGATTTCAATGTTTCAGAAGATCATTATAAAGGAGAGGATATTATTGAAATTGCTAAAGAATTAGCTCCTAACTATAAAAATTATAATTTAGAAAATGTTGAAGATAGCACTTTTAATGAAATAAAGAATAAGGCAAAAGACAAATGTATATTAAAAATAAAAGATGATCTGAACTTAATCAAAATAAAACACGATAGTTGGTTTTATGAATCTTCTTTAATTGACTCAAACTACTTTAGTGATACTCTACAAAATCTTGATGATTTAAATCTGACTTACAAGAAGGATGATGCATTATGGATAAAAACTGAAGAGCTTGGAGACGAGAGGGATAATGTATTAGTAAAAAGCAGTGACAAAAAACCAACATATTTTGCTACTGATATTGCTTACCATAGAAATAAATTTGAAGTAAGAAATTTTGAAAAGGTTATTGATCTATGGGGGGCTGATCACCATGGGCATATAAAAAGAATGGAAATAATATTAGAAAAATTAGGAATAGACTCTAAAAAATTAATAGTACTTCTTAATCAAATTGTTTCTTTGAAAAGTTCCTCCGGAATATCAAAATTTAGTAAAAGAGAAGGCACAAGTATTTTATTAAAAGATCTTGTAGGAGAGATAGGAAGTGATGCATGCAGATTCAGCTTTATAAGCAGATCTCCAGAAAGCCAGATGGAGATAGATATAGATATTTTTAAAAAACAATCCTCGGAAAATCCTGTATTTTATATTCAATACGCTCATGCGAGACTGAGTTCTATATTAAGATCATCAGAATATTTCAAGATAAAATTTGATGATGCAGATATAAATCTGTTAATTTCTCCTGACGAAATTAACCTAATTAAAAAACTTATTGAGTACCCTGAGTTATTAAATAGAATTACAGAAAATCTTAATGTTCATGAACTTTCAACATATTCCTTGGAACTTGCTCAAATAATTCACAAGTTTTATGAGAAAAATAGGGTAATTGATGAAGACTTAGCAAATATTGAACAAACGAAAAGTAGATTATTACTCGTAAAAGCATCTAAAATAATCCTAAGTAACCTCCTTAGCCTAATGGGCATGGAATCTCCGGAGAAAATGTGATGAAAAAAGATTTTATAAATCTAGATAATATTAATAAAGAAGATTTAAAGAAAATTTTAAATTTTGGTATATATTCAAAAGTAAATTATTTAAACAATATTGAAAATAACCTGAATTTTTCAAATAAAACTGGAGTCCTACTTTTTGAAAAACCATCATTAAGGACAAAACTCAGCTTCTATAGAGCTTTAAATTATCTTGGCATAAACCCAATATATTTTGATCCTAAAGAAGTAGGCATGGGTGGAAGAGAAAAGATATCTGATGTGGCTAAAGTATTATCAAAAATGTGTGACTTAGTTATTTTAAGAACTTTCAGGCAAGAAACTATTGAAGAATTCTCTGTTAATTCTTCTGTGCCTGTAATTAATGCCTTAAGTGATCAAGAGCATCCGTGCCAAGCTTTAGGAGATATTATTTCTATTTTAGAAAAAACTAATCTTGAAGTAGAAAAAACTAAATTAACATTCATTGGTGACGGCAACAATGTAGCAACTAGTTTATCAAAGGCTTTTTCGTTATTAGGAGGAACATTTATTCACTCTTGCCCAGAAGGTTTTGAGATCCCGAGTAAACACATTAGTAAAATTAATGAATTTAATAAATTAAGCAAAGGTAAATTTGTTCTTGAAAGAGATCCTAAAAAAGCTTCTGCAGATACAGATGTGATATATACAGATGTATGGGCAAGCATGGGTCAAGAATCAGAGGAAGACGAGAGAAAGAGAAAGTTCGAAGGATATCAAGTCAATGAAAGTCTTTTAGAAAACTCTAATGCAATATTTATGCATGATTTGCCAGCACATCATGGAGAAGAGATATCGGAAGGTCTTGTTGATCATAAAAAATCTATAGTATTTGATCAGGCAGAAAATAGAATTTGGGGGCAAGTAGGCGTAATTAAATATTTAATGAATTTAAAGTGAATACTCCAATAATTACAATTTGCGGGAGGCCTAACGTAGGAAAATCTACTCTTTTTAATAGGCTCACCGGAAAAAGAAAATCAATTGTAAGTGAAATTCCAGGCACTACAAGGGATTCTATACAAACTAATTGCTTATGGAACAATAAATCTTTTATTCTGGTTGATTCTGGAGGGATTGAAACTTACTCAGAGGATCAGATAACAAAAAAAGTAATCGATAAAAGTTATGAATCAATAAATGAAGCAGATCACATATTGTTTGTGGTAGATGCAACATCAGGAATCACTAATGAAGACACTGAAATACTAAGACTAATCAGGAAAGCTGATAAAAATATAACTTTAGTAATAAATAAGGTAGATAATTTATCGCGTGAGGAAAATATTAATGGTTTCTTTTCTCTGGGGCTCGGAGAAGGGATTAATATTAGTGCATATCATGGCAATGGTATTTTTGACTTAATGCATTCATTGGAGCACTTATTTTCAATTTTAGAGCCTGATGATGAATCAATAAAATTCTCCATTATAGGAAGACCAAATGTAGGAAAATCTACTCTTTTCAATATCATAATAGGTCAAGCAAAATCTATTGTTAGTGAAATTCCAGGCACTACAAGGGATTCGGTTGATTCTAAGTTCAAATACGAGAATAATGACTACACAGTTGTAGATACTGCAGGAATAAGAAGGAAAGGTAAAATTGGAAAAGAAATTGAATATTTTAGTGTTTTAAGAACCATAAAAGCGATATCAGAAAGTCATATATCGCTATTAGTCATAGACTCCACAGAAAATGTTACATCTCAAGATCAACACATTGCTGGATTAATTAGAGAAAGCGGCAATGGTTGCGTTTTGGTAATGAATAAATTAGACCTAATAAAAAAAGGAAAAATCAAAGAAAATGAAATAATAGAAAAATTAAAATTCTTTCCTGGTGTGCCTTTGGTTTACACATCAGCAAAATTAAAATTAGGAATGGACGCAATGCTCAAAGAGTTAATAAGTGTCAATAAAAGATACAGGCAAAATTTTAATGATGATGATATTTGGAGAAATATATTAAATATAATAAGTTCAAATATGCCCCCGTCAAAAGGGAAAAGGAAGATCTACCCTACTTCAGCAAAACAGATTGGATCTAATCCTCCTAAGGTACAAATAAAATTTCATAATGCAGATTTAATACATTTTTCATATAAAAGATACATTGAAAACGAATTGAGAAGCATTTTTGATCTAAGGGGGGTACCTTTGCAACTAGAAATTTCAGAAAAATGAACGATCTTTTTTTATTCATATTATCAATTTTATCGTGCTATCTAATAGGATCTATATCATTTGGAAGAATAATAAGTAAATTATCCAAAAACATTGATATTACTTCTCAGGGTAGCGGAAATACAGGAGCAACAAATGTTTTAAGAAGTATTGGAGTATCTTATGGCCTCTTAGTGTTATTTTTAGATATGCTAAAGTCAATAATTCCTGTATTAATTATAGAAAATTATGAATTCAGCTCTATAAATTACGCTACCCAAATTGCTGCTCTTTCAGCAATAATAGGTCACTGCTACCCTATCTTTCATAATTTTAAAGGTGGTAAAGGGGTAGCAACGGGCATAGGGCCATTATTTGTTATTTTTATGCCTGCAGCCACGTCTGCTTTAATAGCATTCGTAATAGCTATATTAATTTCAAGAATGGTATCGGTAGGGTCAATATTAGGGTGCTTGGTATCATTGCTTTTCATGATTATTTTCAACTTAATGAATTTATTTGAAAATTCATGGATTGACTTGATATATCTAGTTCCTGCAATATCAATAATCATATATAAGCACAATGAAAATATAAAACGTATAATTTCTGGGACAGAAAATAAATTAACATTCAATAAAAATGAAAATTAAAATTTTAGGGAATACAATATGGGGCTCAACATTAGGGTTACTTCTATCTAATGCTGGCAATGAAGTGGATTTAATTTTTAGAAATAATGACAAATTAATTGAATCCAAAAATTCCTCTAAGCTTTCTATTGCAAATAAAAAAATAGATAAACCAAATAAAATAAATTTTATAAATTTTGAAGAATTAAATTTTAATGAAAAAGATTTATTGTTAATTGCATTACCAAGTTCGGAAATTAAGAAAAATTTGCAACAAATTAACAATAAATTAAATAATAAAATTACATTAATTTCTGCTTCAAAAGGCTTATCAGAAGATGGCAAAACTCTAACCAAAATGATTGCCTCAGAAATAAAAATTGATAGCTCCCAAATAGGAGTAATAACTGGTCCAAATTTAGCTACTGAGATATTAGCCGGAAAGCCAGCTACAACACTTTTGTCATTTAATGATTTAAATAAAGCAAATTCAATTAGAGATAATTTTTCAAGTAAAAACTTCAGGGTATATAGTGGAGATGATGTGGTAGGAGCTGAAATTGGAGGTGCATTAAAAAATATAATTGCTATAGGGTCAGGAATAATAGACAAATTGGAACTTGGAGATAATGCAAAATCTGCTTTTATCACAAGAGGTTTGAGAGAAATTACTAGATTCGGAACTTATTATGGAGCAAAAGAATATACTTTTTATGGATTATCAGGAATAGGAGATCTATTTACTACTTGTTCAAGTAGTCTTAGCAGAAACTGGCAACTGGGGTATAATCTGGCCTCTGGTATGACATACAATGAATTTAAGACTAATACAAAATTAACTGTTGAAGGAGCAAATACAACTAAAATTGTAAATATGATCTCTCAAAAAAAGAACATAGACATGCCTATAACTAATATGACCTATAAAGTTTTAGAAGAAAATTATGATCCAGAAATAGCTATAAAAGAATTCATGAGTAGAGACCTTTCTCAAGAGAGAAATTAGCTTAAATTATTTTCAATTAGATACCTAATTAAAGCACAAGAGACAATTGCAGCAGTATCAGATTTTAATACTGTTTCACCTATATTAACTATCTTAGCACCTGAATTTTTGGATAAGTTAATTTCATTTTTAGAAAATCCACCTACAGGGCCAATAAATATAGACATTGTAGAGTTATTATATGAATCAAAATTAATTTTATTTAATCCTATAGCCCCATCAATACTCTCATAAAATATTATAGGGTTATATAATTTTCTCTCTTTAAACAAATCTACAAATCTTTCTTTACTTCTAATTTCTGGAATAAAAAATTTTCCTGACTGTTCTGCAGATTCTATAGATATTTTTTTTAATCTATTAATCTTATTTTCACTCAAAGAAATAATATCTTTTTTTTGAGATCTCTCTGTAATAACGGGAGTAAATGAAGATATGCCTAATTCAACCAATTTTTCAATAATTAACTCTAATTTTGAATTTTTAATTATAGATTGATAAACATCAATTTTTAACGAACTATCAAAAACATCTTTTTTTGATATTATTTCAGATGAAACAATATCAGTTATAACATTTATTTGAGCAACTCCACTTAAGCCTTTTCCATTAAAAACTTCTATAGAATCTCCATTTTTCATTCTAAGAACATTGATAATCTGATGAGAAATATTTTTACTAAATTCTATATACTCTGAATCTTCATAAAAACTTTCAAAATAAAACCTATGCATCTTTTTTTTGAGCAACGATTGCAGCCCAATCTCCTGATTTACAACGCTCAATAATTTTAAAATTATAAGAATCAAATATTGATTCTATCTCATCTAAATTTTCAATTAGAATGCCTGAAGCTATAATTTTTTTTTCAGGTAAAACAATATCACTTATATTAATTAGGCCGTCTCTAAACAAAAATGAATTTAGATTCGCTATTACTAAATCTGGATTAAAATCAATATCTATACTTTTTAATAAATCTTGTTTTTCTATCCTAATTTTATTAGATAAATCAGAATCATTAGCATTTTTAATTGATGCTCGCACTGACTCTTCTTCTACGTCTATACTAAAGCAACTTTTTGCTCCAATTTTCAATGCAACTAATCCAAGTATTCCAGACCCACACCCCAAGTCAATAATTTCTTTATCTTTAACTAAATATTTTTTTATTAAAGATATGCACATTTTTGTAGTAGGATGATGCCCAGTTCCAAAAGCCATAGACGGCTCTATAATCACCCAAATATAATCTTTAAAATTATTTATTTGGTCTTTGAAAGGAAGTATTGCTACATCTTCTATTATTATTGGATCGAATTTTTGTTTTTCCCAAATTTCTGAGCTGATTTCAGTAATTTTAAGATCCGATAAATCAAAAACTCCACTAAATAGGGATAGACCTGAATTTAAGTTCTTTTCTAATTCTTCAGAATTTTTATTTTTAGGTATATATCCTGAAACTATGCTCTCATTAATAATTCCATCTTCAGGATCCCCTTCTTTTTCAATAATCACGTTACCATATAAAAATCTTGAAAACATTTGGACAACAGGCTCTACAAATTCTTCAGACACTACAACACTGTATTTAATCCAGTTATTTTTACTTGAATTCAATTAAGGCCTCAAATTAATTTCCACTTATAAATTTTCTAAAAATCCCTTTTGACTTTTTTTCATCACTTTTTTCAGATAAATCTTTAAACTCACGAATCTTATCCTTTTCTTCATTTGAGAGATCTTTAGGAATTGCCACTTTTATTACATTAATCTGATTGCCTCTAGAAGATCCGCCTATATCAGTAAAGCCCCTACCTTTAATCTGTATTATTTCACCATTTTGTGTACCTGAAGGTATAGATACTTTATGAAATCCGTCCAGCGTAGGAACATCTAAATTATCCCCTAATATAGCCTGAGTAAAATCTAACTCTAATGTCAGCAATACATCTTTCCCTCTTCTTGAAAAATATTCATGGTCTGCAACATTTACTTTAATAAAAATATCTCCTTTCACAGAACCAATGCCACCAAATTCACCTTCGCCAGATAGCTTTATTGTGTCTCCTGAAGAAACTCCTCTAGGAATTTTTACTGAAATATCCCTTTTTTCTAGAGTGGCCCCCTTGCCAGAACAACTTGAACATTTTTCTTTAACAGTTTTTCCTGAGCCAGAGCAATCCGAGCATATCCCCGACTGTGCAAATTGACCAAATATTGTCTTTTGAACTCTCTTAATTTGCCCCGAACCCTTACAAGAACTGCAGGTAATTATATTTGATTGATCTTTTGCACCTGATCCAGAGCAAGACTTGCATTCTCCAATACGCTCAACATGAATATCTTTTTCAACTCCAAATGCAGATTCTTGAAATGTTATCGATACCTCTTTGTGTAAATCTCTTCCTTTTCTTCTTGACGAAGACCTAGATGATTGGCTCCCCCCAAAAAAAGCATCAAAAATATCACCAAACCCTCCAAAGTTATTAAAATCAAAATCCTGGAAGTTGGCTTTAACTCCGTCATGTCCAAATTGATCATAAGATTGCTTTTTCTCAGGATCACTAAGAACTTGATATGCTTCATTGATTTCTTTAAACCTAGCTTCTGCACCCTTATCTTTATTTCTGTCTGGATGAAATTCTAATGCTAGCTTTCTAAAAGCCTTCTTTATTTCTTCTGGTGTTGCGTTTTTCCCAACACCTAATATGTCGTAATAATCTCTTTTGGAACTCATTATTTTTTGGAATTATTCATATTAGATTAACTAGTATAGATTAAGTATTATTATAAAGTACAAAAGTAAAAAAACTAAGTTTATTAATACATAAGGAGATAAATGAGAATATCTTGGATTTCAGACTCGGGTTTAAGAATAGAAACCTCCCAAGGTTTAATCCTATATAATCACGCCCCCAACTCATTAAATAAGGAAACTCAAAAAGACGATAATACTATTGTTATATTTCAAAATGAGGAAAGTAAAGATATATCAAGAAGTAAAATAATAGACTCAACAGATGTAATTTTTGAGCCTGGTGAATATGAAATTAATGGCGTTCCTATACAAGGCCAAGCTATAAAGCTAAATACTGAGAATATTGATGAAAAAACAACAATTTATTCAGTGATAAGTGAAAATTTATGTATTTGCTTAGTTCAAGACATTAATAAGATAACAATACCTGCATCTGTGTCAGAGGCAATCGGAAAAGTGGATATTCTTGCAGTTATATGTAATCCGTCTTCAGAAAATACAGTGGAATCAATTAATTCAATTGTTAGTGCTCTTGATCCTCAAGTGCTAATTCCTATAGAAAATGATTCTGATAGTGAAAATTCAGAAATATATCAAAAACTGATAAAAGAGCTGGGTCATCAATCAGAAGAGGCAGTAAGCAAAGCGAATATAACAAAATCAGGGCTTCAAGAGACTCTAAAGGTGTTAAACCTTAGAAAAACTATTTTATAGCCTTATAAGAGCTAAAATAGGCTTTCTAATCCTTCTGGATAGAATAATTAGCAATCCTAATATCAATGCAGAGAACAATGATACAGATGATGATCCACCTCCATCAGAACAACCGCCACCTTCTGCAACAGGAGCAGCAGGTTCTTCATCTACTTTAGTTACAGCAATAGAATCAACTTTTGAAGGAGTTGGAGTAGCAACAACTATAATAGTCTCTGGCTTAGGAGTCGGTAGTGGTTCTGGGGTTGGGGTTGGGTCTGGCTTAGAAGCTTTAATCTCAAAATCGGCAAAAAGAAAATTTACACCAGTCATAAATTGATTTTCCTGAAAAGCAACTGAAGTAATACTTTCATTTCCTTGAATAACTAGTTTAATTGGTTGGTTCAGATAATTTATAGTTTCTGGGTTTACAGTAATGGAATAACCGCCGTCCTCTGTAAGCACTGTTTCAGAGATATAGTCCTGAATTTTTGCATATACCTCTATCCCGTCAGGTACTGAACCAGAACCTATTGCAATTTGACCAGAATATAAACTTGGATTTACAGTTGGTAGCGGAGTTGGGGTTGGAGGTATTGGAGTTGGAGTTGGCCTAGGAATAGTAGGAACGGTCAAATCAAGAGCTGCATTCATGCAATTGCTCAACCTACATCCATCTGCAGCTGTAGGCAAGAAAGTTAATGATTCATTTGCTTTTACTCCACCAGCATATACATCAAAAATAACTTTTCCAGGAACGCCAGGTCCAATATCTATATGATATTTACCTGGAATATCAGCCCCAAATATTGTAGAAAATTTAAAAGTTCCCTCCGGAACTGGAGTATCTACACCTTTGATTTGGACATTTTGTGCCTGACTGATAAATTCAATCTTTAAATTAGAGATACCAGTATCAATATTTTCAAGTTTTTGCCCAGCCACTGTTACAGTACCCTGGTAATGTACAAATTTAGGAAAGAAATCAAAATCTAAGTTAGCAACATTATGACTATCAGCCTTAATTACAGATAAAGAAAGCATAGTAAACAATGCTGCTGACAGAAAAAAAATTGAATATTTAAATTTCTTAATATTTATATCCATAAATATAATTATATCAAACATTAATATTATCCCACTCACATAATACAAAATAAGAAAGAGCCCTCAAACGAGGGCTCTTTCTGTAAAGTCTATCTATTTATAGATCCTTTACGGAGCAGGTGGTACGATCGGTAAGATCGATCCATCTGAACCAGGAACTATGTAGATCCACAATCCTTCACCCGTAGATACGTTAGAACCATGGGCAACCTCAGCAAACTTAAGGTTAGTAGTATCGTAGCTGTACACGATGTCGTGTCCGCCCGCTACATTATCCTTTAAGTTACCAAAGTATAGGTTTGCAGTTTTAATCGCTGTGCCATCAGAACCTTCAGTATTAGCTCTGGTTACATCAGTAACACCTACAAAGTTCCATCCAGCCACTGTAGGGATAGTAACCACTGCTGGAGGGGAACCTGCAGAAGGTTCAACTGGACCTACTAGTGCAACCGATTGGCTTGCAAAGTTGTTATTGTGTACCCAGTAACCATGTCCTGAGTGTATAGAAGTCAATGATCCAACGAATTTACCAGAACCAGAGTCCTTAGTTGCACTTGACCACTGGTGGTCATTGTACGTAAGAACCATATCTACACCAGCATTCGAGAATACTGAGTCGATAGACGGATCAACTGGATCCGATGGTACTGATTTCGCGTTCCAACCAGCAAGTAACGTCAACTTGAAGTCTTTTCTGGCTGCAACTGTGAATTCTTTACTTGATTCACTACTTGCGTTTCCAGCATAGTCAGTGGCTTTCGCAACAATTTTGTGAACGCCGGCTGCTAATGCTGTAGACGGTACGTAGTAGAACTTCTTATTGTCTGTAGTAGACAAGTCAGCAGCAATGCTAGTTCCATCCAAAGTAGCAGTATTAATAGTTACTTTGTTGTCCTCACCAGTACTGTAGTCAAGCACAATGTATGGCTTGGTTTGAGTAGTAGTGCTACCCGCTGCTGGCGTTATAGCCAATGCAGGAGCAGTATCATCTAAGTTGAACACCAAGTATGATGCCGATGATGATATAGAACCATGGATTGTTATGTTAGCTGCTGTAGCTTTATCTTTAGCAGTAACAACTACTGTCTTATCTCCGTCTGTACCTGGCGTACCAGATGCAGCGTTAATAGTGTATTTGAATGTCTTAGTTCCTTGAGCAGTCATGGAAGCATCCAAAATTACACCCGCAGAGTTTCCGTCAACAGTAGATGATGAGGCTGGGTTAGATCTTGAAACACCGTCACCATCTTTATCCCAAGTATCTACTGGGGTACCTAGTGACTTGTTAAGAGTTCTAACGTTGTAGTTAGTAACCTCAATTGCTGATCCACCAAATCCACAAGTGCTTACAGCTCCACAAGCACCTGAGTACTCGTTTCCTGTCTGACCAGCCTTAGCCATACCTAGGTCGTAAACATCAACCTTAGGGTTAGATACTAATTCTTCGTCAGAAGTCACTGTTAGAACCATTGAGGACTTAGTTAAGTCAGCAGCAGTTTCCAACGCACCTGTACCTGTACCTGTTCCACCACTCAATGTAGCAGTAACAGTTGGGTGAATCTTGTCAGTTGCTCCAGCAAGAGATCCTGTAGACGTAGAGTTACCTGCTATGTCCGCAACAGATCCAACTAACGACACTTTTGGAGTGTTGTCAGCTGACATTGAAGCACCTAGTGCCAAGAACACTTGGGTAGGAAGGGCTGAATGAATTACAGCTTCCGTAGGTGTGTGTGTTGTTCCGTCATCAAATGTGATTTGGAAGTCAGTAGCATCGATACCTGTAATATTACCGTCAAACTCTACAACCATAGTGTTAGCTTTAGTTGAAGTGTGTTTGTGAGTCTTATTAGCAGAATCAATACTAGTATCCCACCACCAACCAGTGTATGCAGCTGATAGTGAAGGAAGTTTTTGATCAATCTTAATGTGGTGTGCACCATATTTAGCTAGCACACCAGCACTTGCTGTCGAATTTGAGTCAGTATAACCTACGTTACCCGACAAGTCAGTCGCAACACCCTGGAAGTCAATCCAGTGATCCACAGGAGTGTTAGCTCCTAGAGGTAGTGCTGAACTTGGAGTGTAAGTGTAAGTTAATGATGAAACTCCATCAGAAGCAGTTCCTCTGTTTACAGTAACAGATGAAGCTACTCTAGTAGCTGGAGATACTCCGTCTTCGTCAGTTGAAGTACTTAATGTAATGTCACCACCAGTAAGAACGTGAAGTGATGCAACTAGCCAGTCTCCACCGGCACAGTCTACTCCAGAACCTCTAGCAGTACATGTATTTCCATTGTGAATAGTACTAGTAGTCATAACGTCTATACCATTGGTAGCACCAACAGATCCGTCCTCACCAGTACCGTTATCAGTCTCAGCACCTTCCTGAACAATTAGAAGAGCTCCACTTACATCTAGACCACTGGCAGCTTCTGTAGCTGTCACGCTAAACGCAGGAGTTCTTGTCTGATTCTCAGATCCGTGTGCCGGAGAGTTAATTGCAACTGATGGTACAGTCGCGTCAATTTTTGCTGTAACCTCTCTGCTCTGGCTAGTATTGCCATCAGCATCAGCAGCATCGACGTACTTAGCATAAACTGTTCCACCATCTTTTACTGCCAATGTAGAGGTTACTGAGTGTCCACCTCTACCTAAACCAGTAGCACAGTCACCGGAACAAGTAGCTCCGCCAACATTTTGACCGAAAGAACCTGTTGGCCAAGCAGACTGGTCACCAGTCGCAGATACTACGACACCAACGTCTCCTTGCATACCAAAAGGCATCTCAGTATTCTCATTATCAAACAGGTTAACAATTCCATTGAATACACCGGTGTTTCTACCAGTCTCTGTCAATAGAATGTTTATAGCGTTCGAAGATGAAACAACACCACTCCATACAGAAGCAGTTGTTGTATTAACTCTTGAAGTCTTCCACTGTACTAATCCAGCAACAACGTTTTGCGTTGTACCATCTGTATCATCAGCGTTAGCAACAGCACCGCCAGGTATGTAACCTTTAGTACTGTTATCAGCTATTGCATTAGTACCAGTGATAATAGAGAAGATCGCTGATCTTCCGTTACCACCATTAGCATCTGGGTCACCAGCGTCAGAAACAGTAAGTGCGATTAACGAACTTGTAGCAGCTGAACACTTAGGTGATTTGTTGAAGTTACCCATTACAACATCTCGCGCAAGAGTCTTGTCGCTCAATGTCATGTCAGATAAAACTCCGTCTCTACCAAGTGCGGTTGTACCTGCAGTAGCATCAGTTATAACGTTTGCTGATGTAGCTCCAGTTGGACCATTCTTAATGGAAGTTCCGTCTAGTAGTGAGTCAGCGGTTGCCCTAGCAGTAGGTGCGTATGTTCCATCATAAAATGCAGTTGGAATACCATCGTTGCTAGTTGCAGCGCCTTCAGAGTAACCAGATCCTAACCACCTACATGCAAATGTAAGGTCAGCACCAGTAATTACACCGTCACTATTTGTATCAATAATTGGGATGGCTTTCTCATTGTCTCCACTTGCTTGCTCAGCGTCATAGCTGGTAATCAGTGTACTTGAGTTAGAGTGTCCACCCTTGAGGAGCACGATAGTACTCTTAACGACAGCTGCGTTAAGGTCTGAATCGACAACCTCAATAACTAATTGGTTAGACCCTGACATGATGTGCCTTCCTGAAGAAGTGTAAGTAGCATATAGGCTCTTACCGCTTCCAACATAAGAAGGTGTACTACCACCATATAACGAGGCTAACTTAGATGGGCTCGTTGCAGTTGACAGTTTAGACCAATTGTTAACCAAGTTGATCGAACCTGTTGCTGCTGCTTGAGCCGTATCGGTTTGTTGATTGAATCCAACGATGGACGCAACTACCAACATCATAACAGCCATTCCACCCAGGACTCTTGCAGAGATGATCTTTTTCACTCTGTTTTCCCCCTTTACCTTTTTCCGGATTATTATAGACATGTTGTCTAAAAGTCTCCTTTTTATCCCTACGTGCCAGTTAAAAATCCGGACACGATACGGTTTTGTTTATTAAAAGTCTTATTTAATTTTGCGACCTAATGTTATATAAGAGGCTTCTTAGTTAATCCTAGTCGCAACTAGAAAAACCAGACAAAACGCCTGCTTATCGTTCAGATAATTTCATAACACACATAGTATGTCAAGTAATCCTTACTAACATTTAATATTATTTTATTAGTTTTAATTTAATTAAAGTGAGCAAAGTTAGCTATTCCTTGCAACACTTCTAAATTAAAATTACGTTAAGAATATAAGTTGTCCTGAGTAATTGTCAACGATAAAACTTAAAAAAAACCACAAAAAACCACAAAAAACTACAAAAAACTACTTTTTTTACTAATTAAGTGATTTTTTTTAAAGAATTTAGTCTTTTATCCAGCTCTCTACTTTTAAGAATTCTTTATTGCTTGGAGTTTTCCCCATTGCATTAAGTATCTTTTGGGTCAGAGCTGTTGGGTCAGAAGATGCGTCAGAATGAGAATTAGACAAAGCAATCATTCTTCTAAGCAAGGTAACTTGCTTCATAGTAAATTCATCAAGCAAATTGTCTTCGTTTCTTGTGCCGCTTTTAGAAATTTCTATTGCCGGCCATACTCTTTGTTCAGATAACCTTCTATCAAGGTGAAGCTCCATATTTCCTGTGCCTTTAAATTCTTCATAAATTAAATCATCTAGTCTACTTCCAGTATCAACAAGGCATGTGGCAATTATTGTTAAACTTCCAAGTTCTTCAAAATTTCTAGCAGCACCAAAAAATTGTTTGGGAGGATAAAGAGCAAGAGGATCCATTCCACCTGATAAAGTTCTTCCGCTACTTTGTGTGTTCAAGTTATGAGCTCTTGCAAGCCTGGTTAAACTATCTAAAAGAACAACAACGTCTTTTCCTGCCTCAACTGCACGCTTAGCTTCAACCATAGATCTTTCGGCAGTTCTGCAATGATCTTCAACAGGCTCATCAAAGGTAGAACTGAATACTTTACCTGTTACCGATCTTTTCATATCCGTAACCTCTTCAGGTCTTTCTCCAATTAATGCAACAAAAAGTTCCACTTCGGGATGATTTTCACTTATTCCTCTAGCTATCTCTTTTAATAAAATTGTTTTTCCAGCTTTTGGAGGAGCAACAATTAAAGCTCTTTGACCTTTACCAATTGGAGAAAATATATCTATGAGTCTTGAAGAAAAAGGCTTATTACCTGTTTCTAAAGTAAGTCTTTCATTAGGATAAATTGGAGTAAGTTTTTCAAAATTTGGCCTTTCCTTCATCTGTGATGATTCTGGGTCATACCCATTTACCATTTCTACTTTTGTTAAACCGTAATATCTTTCTTTTTCTTTAGGTTGCCTAACCTGCCCAGCAACTTTATCTCCTTTTCGAAGATTGAATCTTCTTACTTGAGATTGAGAAACATAAATATCATCTTTATTATCTTCTGTGTCAGGATTTCTTAAGAATCCATAGCCGTCACTCAATATATCAAGTATTCCGAATCCAAGAAGCAATTCCTCTTCTTGAGCAAAATGAGAAAGAACAGGAAGAACAATGCTAACCCTATCATTCATATCTATATCCTCGGGATAGTCGACTCCAGATTTTTTAGCAAATTTAATAACTTCATCTATGGCCATATCGTCAACCTCATGCCTCTTTAAAATTCCAATGTCAGAATTTAACTCAGCTTTTTTGGTTGATTCTTTTTTGGTCGTAGATTTTTTTGTACTTTTTGATTTTGGTGTAGCCAATTTATTTATTCCTATAATGAATAGATTTAATTTATTGAAAGAATCTCTTTTGATTAGGTTTCATGATTTTTAAAAATTGGAACCAAATTAAGAAAGAAATTCTGTAATTGGTTTATTTATCTTCACATAAATTTATATGAGTTGCAAATTTCTTATACTAATTAATAAGTCTGATCTGATCACCTTTAATAATTGTATTAATAGAAGCTGATATAAATCCGTTGAATAAAGGATGAGATTGGTCAGGCCTAGATAAAAACTCCGGATGAAACTGGCTGCCAATCATAAATGGATGACCTTCAACTTCCATTATCTCTACTAATTTAGCATCTGGAGAAATTCCACTATCTATTAACCCATTAGTCTTAAATTGATCTTTAAAGTCGTTGTTTACTTCGTATCTATGCCTATGCCTCTCAATTATTTCAGGAGAGCTGTAGAGTTCAGATACTTTTGAGCCTTCGCTAATGATGCATGGATAATTTCCTAATCTCATACTAGCTCCAGTCTCTTTTAAATCTTCTTGTCCAGGAATAAAGTTAATAACCGGATAATTTGATTCTGGATCAAATTCTGTAGAATTAGCATCTTCGTATTTCAATACATTTCTAGCAAATTCTATAACCATTATTTGCATTCCAAGGCAGAGGCCTAAATAAGGAATATTATTTACTCTTGCAAAATTAGCACATGCTACCATTCCATCAATTCCTCTAGGACCAAAACCTCCCGGAACGATAATACCTGATAATCCACTCAACTTAGTCTCAATATCTCCTTCTTCAAGCTCGTCCGATAATATCCAATCAATTTCAACATTAACCTGATGTTTAATTCCTGAATGCATTACAGCTTCTTTAACCGAAAGGTAGGAATCTTCTAATGATGTATATTTTCCAATAATTCCAATTTTTAATAATTTTTTTTCAGATCTTATGGCATTTACCATATCTTCCCAGCTTTTCAGGTCAGATTTATCAGGATTTAAATTTAAGAAATCAGAAATCTTGTCTCCTAACTGCTGGGCTTCAAGAGCTAATGGAACTGCATATATTGTGTCTAAAGTTTCTAAAGAAAAAACCCTTTCTAATTTAACATCGCAATGAAGAGAAAGTTTATCTTTAATTTCGTTATCTATTTCATCGTCACTCCTGCAGACTAAAAAATCTGGCTGAATACCCATACCTCTTAATGAATTCACACTATGTTGAGTAGGTTTTGTTTTAACCTCCCCAGTAGCACCCAATTTAGGTAAAAGTGTCAAATGTAAAAATAAAGAATTTTCCTGACCAAACTCACTTCTTATTTGTCTGATAGCTTCTATAAATGGTTGCCCTTCAATGTCACCAATTGTTCCTCCAACTTCAACAATCATAACTTCAGAATTACTTTTTTCTGCAGCTAGAAATATCTTTTCTTTAATGAGGTTTGTTACATGAGGGATAGTTTGAATAGTCCCCCCAAGATATTTTCCATCTCTTTCGTTTTCAATTATCTCTCTATATATTGCGCCTGCAGTTGTACTAGAATATTTGTTAAGTTCTTCATTTATAAATCTTTCATAATGACCTAAGTCAAGGTCAGTTTCTGATCCATCTGAAGTTACAAACACCTCTCCATGCTGAAATGGAGACATAGTGCCAGGATCTACATTGAGATAGGGGTCTAGTTTCATAATAGAAACATTAATGTTTTTGTTCTTGAGGATTCTTCCAACAGATGCGGATACAATCCCTTTCCCAAGGGAACTAACAACTCCTCCTGTCACAAAGATATACTTTGTCATTGCTTCCTTGTCCTCGTAATCCCTAGAATCCAAACATTAACATTAAGCATTCTAAGAACTTAAGGTATTCTCTGTCAATTATTGTTATAATTTGGTTTGTCATGGGTTCAGAAAATAAACATTTTGATATAAATAAAATTGCAGAACTTGCAAAGTTAAATTTAACCTCTCAGGAGATAACTAAATTTGAGAGCCAGATGCAAGATATAATCTCTCATTTCTCTTCATTGCAAAAGATTGATACCTCCAACTTTAATTTAAATTATTGGGAGATTGATGATAATAAAATTACTGATGTATCAGGCTTAAGAGATGATGAAAAATCTAATAGTTTTAATGAAAAAGAAATATTTAGCAATACCCCAGCTAAAGAAAGTAAATTTATAAAAATCAAAAAAATATTAGATCGATAGAAATGATAGAACCTTCAAAACTCACAGTCACAGAATGTATTAATTTAATACAAGATAAAGAAGTTTCTGTAACTGAAATAACTGAATTATTTTTGGAAAGATCAAAAGAAATAAATTTAAAAATTAATTCACTAATTACTGTATGCGAAGATTCAGCAATTAAGCAAGCAAAAGAAATTGACAGCAACTTTGAGGAATATAGAAATAAGCCTTTGCTAGGAGTCCCAATATCCGTAAAAGATGTTATATCTACAAAAAATATTAAGACAACTGCCGGATCAAAAATACTAAATAATTACATACCGCCATACAATGCTTTTGTTGTAGATAAACTCAAAGATGCAGGAGCTATAATTATCAGTAAATCCAATTGTGATGAATTCGCTATGGGGTCATCAAATGAGACATCTTTTTTTGGTCCTTGCCTCAATCCCTGGGATTTAAATACTGTTCCAGGTGGCAGCAGTGGAGGATCAGCGGCTTCTGTGGCTTCTTCTCAGAGTCTTATTAGTATAGGTTCTGACACAGGGGGAAGCATTAGGCAACCGGCATCATTATGCGGAATTGTAGGTATGAAGCCAACATATGGATCAGTTAGTAGAGCTGGACTTATAGCTTTTGGTAGCTCGCTAGATCAAATAGGACCTTTTGCTAAAAATGTTCATGATTGTGAAAAATTATTTTATTCTATTGCTGGGCATGATCCAAAAGACTTAACGTCATCAAAAAAAGAACTCAAAAATCACAATGATCTAAGTAGTTTAAAAGGTATTAGAATTGGAATATGCAATGACATTAGTGACCAAGGAATTTCTGAGGGAGTCAAAAAAGCATTTAATAATTCTGTAGATACAATGAGAAGCTTGGGTGCTGACATTGGCGAAATTTCAATTGATTACATAAAAGAATCACTTCCGGTTTATTACTTAACTGCCCCATCAGAAGCATCATCTAACCTCAATAGATATGATGGAATAAAATATGGATTTTCTGATCAAAATGGAAAAACTTCATGGGAAACAATAGGTCTTACAAGATCAAATTTTGGAGAAGAAGTTAAAAGAAGAATTTTACTTGGGACTTTTGCCCTATCATCTGGTTACTATGATGAATACTATGGAAAAGCACAAAAAATTAGAGGATTGATAATTAATTCTTTCAATGAAGCTTTTAAGAAATTTGACTTAATAATATCTCCTACATCTCCTATAACTGCTTTTGAGGTAGGTTCTCAAATTAATGATCCTTTATTGATGTATCAAAATGATATATGTACCATGCCAGCTAATATTGCTGGAATACCAGCAATTTCTATCCCTTGCGGATTTTCCAATGAACTTCCAGTTGGGCTTCAAATAATGGGACCAAATTTTTCAGAAAGTAAAATATTCTCTGTTGCAAAATTGATAGAAAATAGCATGAATCTTAATATTTTAGAAGGAGTAAAAGTATGATAAAAAAAATCATATTGAGCTTAACAATATTAATTTCAATTATTGCTTGCACTGAAGAAGCTCAGCCAGAATCTTTTGACCCTGGCCTGCCTCCTGAGTTCCCTCACATATTTATGGGAAATGCATTTGTAGGCGGTGAGCCAATAAAACAAGGGGTAGAAGTCTATGGAAAATTTGGCGAATCTTTATCACAAATTGGCGAATCCATAAGTGGCGGAAGATATGTAAATGTTCTTGTAGCTCCTAAAAATTCAAAAGAAACTGAATTAACAGTCTCTTTCTATATGAAGACAGAAGAAGGAGAGGTTAAAGCAAAGGAGACATATAAATTAAAAAAAGTATCCGAACCTGAGATTGTTAATCTAAAACTTAATTTTAGCTCCTATCCATAATGTTAATAAAAGTAAACAATAAATTTCCATCTTTAGGCGAGAATACTTATGTAGCACCTTCTTCCACTCTCATTGGTGATGTTGAGCTATCACCTCTCTCTAGTGTTTGGTTTGGAGCTGTAATTAGGGCAGACAACGGGAAAATTGAGATAGGCGAAAGAACTAATATTCAAGATAACTGCGTTGTACATTCAGACGAAGGCTCAAAAATAGGAAATAACGTGACTCTTGGGCATGGAGTTGTTTGTCATGCAAAAAGTGTTGGAGATAATTGCCTTTTAGGAAATGGATCAATATTAAATGAAGGGGTAGAGGTAGGAGAATTTTCTCTAATTGCTGCAGGTTCAGTAGTTATAGAAAATATGAAGATTCCACCTAGGTCACTTGTTATGGGAAGCCCGGCAAGAATAAGAGGTGATATAACTGAAAGGCATTTGGAACTTATTAAATTAAGTTTTGCTACATACGTTGAAAAAATAAAATTATATAAAGATTCAGAAAAATTCGATTAATATTTATTAGAATTAATTATAATATTGTCTATTAATCTTATTCCCTCGACACTACCAGCGATCATAATAACTTTATGATTTAAATCTACTTCTTTAAATAAATCTGAGAAGCCCGATTCGGCTATATCAGATAAAGGTTTGACCTCGATATATTGCAACTTAAAATCAGGCTCTGAGCTTAAAACCTCACTAACCTTTTCTTTAACACCTAAAAGATTGCTGCTTACCTTCCAGTATTCTTTTCCGGCTTTAAGAGCCTTAAACATAATTGAAGCTTTTCGTTTGCCATCTTCAGTCATCAATGAATTACGACTACTATATGCGAGCCCTAAAGGGTTCCTCTGAGTTTCTACTGGAATAATTTCAACATTATGAGCAGATGAAAGCTTGTTATGTATTAAGCATATTTGTTGTATATCTTTCAAGCCAAAAATAGCTTTACTAGGCCTTATTAATTCAAAAAATCTATTAACAATAGTCAGAACTCCGTCAAAATGGCCAGGCCTGAAGTTTCCCTCCCAAATATCACCTGCGGGTCCCGAATCAATCGTTTTAATTTGATCATGATTTAGAATACCCTCTTTACTAGGCATGAATAGTACATCTACTCCGTTTTTATCAAAAATATCAATATCCTCTTCTAATGTTTTAGGGTAAGAATTAAGATCATCTAAATTATTAAACTGAAGAGGGTTTACAAATAAAGTTGCGAAAATCTGGTCAAATTCTCTTGCCTTATCTAATAATGCTACGTGACCCTCATGCAAAGCTCCCATAGTAGGAACTATAACTCTCCCATCGCGTGATGATTTGCATATTTTCTTTATTTCTTCTATAGCCTCTACAATTATCATTTTTGTAATTTTTTCTCCAAATTTATATGTAAGTTTAATCTGAATTACTATATCCTAAAAACTTAAATTAAATCTAAATAAAGAACTTTAATGAATTTCAAGGCAATAAGAGGGACCAATGACCATATACCAGAAGATATGGCTGCATGGAATTTTGTAGAAAGTGTTGCTAGAAATACTGCTGCAATGTTCGGCTATAAAGAAATTTCTACTCCTATATTTGAACAAACTGCCCTTTTTAAAAGAGCAGTTGGAGAGGGGACTGATGTTGTGCAAAAAGAAATGTACAATTTCAATGATCTTGGCGGAAATGAGTTGACCTTAAGGCCTGAAGGGACAGCCTCTGTTTGCAGAGCTTTCATTGAACATGGAATGCATAACAAACCGTATCCAGTAAGGTTATTTTATATAGCCCCAATGTTTAGGCATGAAAGACCTCAAAGTGGCAGATTAAGACAGCATCATCAATTTGGGGTAGAAATTTTTGGAGATAAATCTGCAGAAACAGACTTAGAAATTATTTTATTAGGATTAACATATTTAGATAACCTAGGTATTAAAGATCTGAAATTAAAAGTAAATTCTATAGGAACAAGCAAAACCAGAATTGAATTTAAAAAATCATTTGAAAATTACATGAACCCTTTAGTCAGCAGGCTCTCTGAAAAGGATCAAAAAAAATATCAACTCAACCCAATAAGGATATTAGATTCAAAAGAGAGTGCTACTCAAGATCTACTTGCTGATTCACCTAAACCTATAGATTTCTTAGATGAAGATTCAAAAGACCACTGGGGAAAATTCGTAATACTACTAGAAGAATCAATAAAAATGTTCAAAGGGGTAGAATTTGAAATAGATAAAGGGCTAGTTAGAGGATTAGATTATTATTCTAAAACTGTATTTGAAATACAACCAAAGAATTCAAATAAAGCTCAATCTAGTATTCTTTCAGGCGGAAGATACGACAATCTTGTAGAAAATATTGGAGGTCCTGATACGCCTGCTGCAGGATTTGGAAGCGGAATAGAAAGAGTAATACTTAATATGAATGAGAAAGAATATGAAGATCTTGATTTTACACAATTATTAATTATTCCGGCATCTGAAGAAGGCTTAATTCTTTCTATTAAAATAGCCCAGCAATTAAGAAATAAAAAAATATCTACTTCCATCTGCTCATCTGATAGGAGCTTTAAAGCTCAAATGAGGTATGCAAATCAAATAAATGCTAAAAACGTAATTGTCTTAGGTAACAAAGAGGTAGAAAGTAATAAGATTTCCATAAAAAATTTATCTTCAAAAATTGAAAAAACGATTGATCTAACTTTAGAAAACATTTTATCGACACTAGATTCAAATGGATAAAGCAACTCTGGAAAAATTAAATAGTATCGAGAAACGCTATAACGAAGTTGAAGAATTAATGGCTGACCCTGAAAATGCCGCAAATGTTCAAAAGATTACCAAACTTGCTAAAGAGCATAGTGAACTTAAAAAGGTAGTTTTATTGTATAAAAATATAAATTCAAAAAATATTGAGCTCGGGGATACAAAAAAAATGCTTGATGATGAAAGTGACCCTGAGTTAGTTGAAATGGCTAAAATTGATTACGAAAAGATTAAGGTTGAGATTGACGAACTCACAGCTGAACTAGAAGACCAACTGATTCCAAAAGATATAAGAGATAAGGCTGACGCTATAATCGAAGTTAGGGCAGGTACCGGAGGAGATGAAGCAAGTTTATTTGCTGGAGAAATATATAGAATGTACCAAAGGTATGCTGAACTTCAAGATTGGAAATTCAGTTTGGTTGATATAAATGATAATGGGCTAGGAGGAGTTAAGGAAGTTACATTTGAGATTAATGGAAGTGGAGTTTACAGGAAGATGAAACATGAAGCAGGAACACATAGAGTACAAAGGGTTCCTTCTACAGAATCTCAAGGGAGGATACATACGTCTGCAATAACTGTAGCTGTTTTACCCAAACTTGAGGATATAGATGTGACTATAAATCCTGAAGATATACGTACAGATATATTTCATTCTGGAGGTGCTGGAGGTCAAAATGTGAATAAAGTGGCGACTGCAGTAAGGTTGACTCATAGCCCTTCTGGTATTGTTGTAACTTGTCAAAGAGAAAGGTCTCAAGCTCAAAACAGAATAATCGCTATGGATTTATTAAAAGTAAGATTGTGGGACATAGAGTATGAGAAACAACAAAGTGAGCATAGCAAGAATAGGAAAGATCAGGTAGGAAGTGGCGACAGATCAGAAAAAATAAGAACTTATAATTTCCCTCAAGGCAGAGTAACAGATCATAGAATAAACGTATCCATGCATAATCTAGATGAATTTTTAAATGGGTCTATTGATGGAATATTAGATCAATTAATTAGAAATGAACAAATTAAAAAACTAGCAGAAGATGAAAATAATTGATCTATATCGCTTTTTATGTGCAGAATTAACATCAATTAGCAATAATAAAAAAGAGGCAGAGGCAGAGGCAGAATTAATTTTAATCTCAGAAAAATTCTCTGCCCTAAATAGCTTTAATCTATCAAAAGAATCGATTTATGGATCTAGTCACGATATTGAGGTAAATCAAGAATCACACATCTTTATATTGCAAACCATTAAACATAGGAAAGCAGGAATGCCTCTTCAATATATAATTAATGAATCGTGGTTCTATAATCTAAAATTCGAAGTATTTATAGATAAATATAGGAAAACTCTTATACCTAGAAATGAAACTGAAATAATCATAGACAAATCTATTGATTTTATTTTAAATAATAAAGTAGAAAGCGCACTAGATGTTGGCACAGGGTCTGGGTGCATACCAATCTCAATACTTCAAAACATAGAAAAAAATATAAAATGGGTAGCCATAGACCCTTATCTAAATGAAATACCATTAAATAATGCAAAAAAGTATAACAAATTAGATCATATAGAATTTCAAAAAATATCAATTCAACAATTTAAAAAATTGAAAATAAATAAATATGATTTAGTTACAGCTAATCTCCCTTATGTTCCAAGCAAATCAAATATAGAAAATACTGTAAAGCATGAGCCTCAAGAATCTATTTTTGGAGGTAAAGATGGATTGATATTTATCAGGGAGTTAATAAATATTTTGCCAAGAATACTCAATAATAATAGCATTGCAATATTTGAAATAGACCCTTCCCAGGCAGAATATTTTTATAACCTCGGAGATACATTCAATGTAGAGTTAATAAAAGATATTCAGGATCAAGATAGAGTAGCTGTGCTAAATTTAATATAACTTTTATCTCTTAGTAAATTGTTGAGCTTTTCTTGCTCTCTTAAGACCATACTTTTTACTTTCTTTAATTCTAGAATCTCTAGTAAGCAAACCTTTGGATTTCAATTTTGGTCTTAAATTTGAATCCATTTCAATTAGAGCTCTTGAAATACCTAAAGAAAGAGCATCAGCTTGACCTGATATTCCTCCACCATGAGTTTTGGCAATTACGGTAACTGAACTCTTCAAATCTAATAAATCTAATGGTCTAGTAGCTGATTTTTGCCAAATTTCAACTGGTATTGCTTCTTGCAATGCTTTTCCATTAATAGTGATTTCGCCAGGAGTATTAAAAACTCTAACTCTTGCAATAGCACTTTTTCTTTTACCTGTACCGTAATAATATTTTTTTGAAGACAATTATTTACTCCTAGTTCGCTGAAAATTGTTGTTCATGAGTATGCTCTTCAGTTGGAAAAACTTTCAATCTTTTCAACATTACATCCCTTAGTTTATTTTTTGGCAGCATTCCTTTAACTGCATTTTCTATAACTTTTTGAGGGTTTGAGCTTAGCATATCTTCATAAGATGTCATTTTTTCTCCACCTGGATAACCTGAATGAGAGAAGTATTCTTTTTGTTCGCTTTTTCTGCCCGTTACTTTTATAGAAGAGGCATTAATTACAACTACAAAGTCTCCTCCAGCAAGATTAGGTGCATAATTAATCTTGTCTTTTCCCATTAGTATCTTAGCCACTTCTGAAGCTAATCTACCTAAAACTTTATCCTTAGCATCGATCAGATGCCATGAATTTTCTAATTCCTTAGAACTTATAGATATTTTATTTATATCTTTTCCTGGCATTTTAAATTTTTACTCCATCATATTTTATTTTAGACAAATAAAGTCCTTTAGAAGAAGGCAAAAGATTAATTGAGCCTTTTTTAGGTATATTAATAACATCTGAGAGTTGATTAATTGTTATTTTTCCTTTCATCAAAAGCAGAAAAGAGCCAATCATTCTTCTAACTTGCTGATATAAAAATGACTTACCAATTATTCTAAATTCTATACTATTTTCATTTTTAATATGTGAAATATGCTTAATTTCTCTCATAGTATTAACATTATTTGGGGCTAATCTTCCAGCAAATGATAGAAAATCATGAACCCCTAAAAATAATTTATAAACTTTAGGTAGATTTTTTGTTTCAATGTGATAATTTACATGTTCATAATATCTATTTTCTAGAGGAGATATATTCTTTTCAAAATTTATCTTATAAACATATTCTCTTTCTAGAGCATCTCTTCTTACATCTAGATTTTGATCAACTTTTATACATTTCAATATTTTTGCATCTCTAGGCATATAATGATTTAAAGAGGATATCCATAAATCAGAACTTAATTCCTTAATTGATTTGAAACTAGCAACTTGATTTGTTGCATGGACACCAGAATCTGTCCTGCTTGCAAACTCAGTTGGAATAAATTCTTTATGTATGCTCATTAAGGCGTTTTCTAAAGAACCTTGGACAGTTCTGGAATTTGTTTGCTTCTGCGATCCTTTGAAATCTGTACCGTCGTATGTCAATACAGCAAGGTATTTATTCATCAGATTCCTCCACCAGTTCTGTCTGCAAATCTAAATCGCCCAAAATGCTTAACTCAACAAGATGCGTAGAATCACCTTTTCTGTATCCAAGTTTAGTTATTCTAGTAAACCCACTACTTCTTTGTTCAAACTTCTTACTTATGACTGAAAATAATTCATCAAGTATTGCGTTATCATTTATATATGAATAGGCTTTTCTTCTATCATTCAAGGTTCCTTTTCTACCTAGGGTGATAATTTTTTCTACCTTAGGTTGAACAGCTTTAGCTTTTGCATAAGTGGTTACAATTTTTCCTCTTTTTATGCACTCAGCAACTAAGTTCCTGAATAGCGCTTTTCTGCTACCAGTTTTTCTGCCTAATTTATACCCAGATACTCGATGTCTCAAAAGTCACCTATGCCTTACTTTCTTCTTGAACTTTTTTAATAAAAGGTTCAAGTTTTTCTTCTAATTCATCTAAGGATTTTTGCCCAAAATTTTTCAGTTTTAACATTTCAGGCCCAATTGGGAATTCAATAATATCTCCTACACGATTTAAACCACTTCTTTTTAGACAGTTAAAAGTTCTGCTTGAAAGATCTAGGCTTTCAACTAAAGTGTTATAAACTTCAGCAGATACTCCTTTTGATTCAATATTATCGGCAACAGTAGAGACTTCTTCTAAATTAACAAACTGGAAAAATTTCTTCATTAATAAATCTGCACCCTTTTTAACAGAGTCTGAAGGAAGAATTGATCCATCAGTCCAAATTTCTAATATTAGTTTTTCTAAATTAGTTTCATTACCAATTCTTAAATCTTCAACTTCATAATTTACTTTTCTAACAGGACTGAATATAGAATCTACCGGCAAAAATCCAATGCCAAGATCTTCTTGGGCAAAACGATCTGAAGGAATATATCCTACTCCTTGCTCAACATTAAACTCTACAGAAAGTTTTCCAGAGCTCTTATCAATAGTAGCTAAATACAATTCAGGGTTAACTATTTCAAAGTCTGCGCTAGTCATAATATCTCCTGCAACAATTTGACCCTCTCCTTTTACATCTAATCTCATTCTTCCCGATCTTTCGGACATAGCCTTTAACCTAATCTTTTTAAAATTAAGAAGCAGTTCAATCACGCCTTCCGACATTCCATCTATAGATGAATATTCATGTTGCACGCCATCAATTCTAACCCAAGTTATTGCAGCTCCTGGCAATGAATTAAGTAATGTTCTCCTCATAGAGTTTCCTATTGTATCTCCCATTCCTTTAGGTAAAGGACTTGCAATTATTTCTGCATATTTATCGCTTTCTTCATTAATAACAAATGACATCTCTGGGAGCTTTCTTTCACTTATTTGCTCTTCAAATTCAGAAGTACTAGTAACTCCAAATTGTTTTTCTATTTCTTCCATTCCCATTTTTATCTCCTTGAATAATATTCAATAATTAATCTAGTCTGAATGCCTATTTCCATATCATCAGTTTCAGGCTTTGCTATTATATCTCCTAATCCATTACTTTTATCTAACTTTACCCAGTCAGGAACAGATCTTTCTGATAGCTCTTCATCGCTTTGCATCAATTTGTACATTTCACTTTTCTTAGATTTAGCAGATAATTCAACTTTGTCTCCCTGCCTAACCATAAAGCTAGGTACGTCAACTTTAACCCCATTAACAAGGAAATGCCCATGACTGACAATTTGTCTGGAATGCGCTCTTGATCGCCCAAAACCTAATCTAAAAACTACATTGTCTAATCTACTCTCAAGTAAAGATAATAAATTTTCACCTGTTACGCCATCCATTTTTGAGGCCTTATTAACATAATTTCTAAATTGCCTTTCCATTACTCCATATATTAGCCTAGCTTTTTGCTTTTCTTTAAGCTGAGTACCATAATCAGACATTCTCCTGGTTGGAACAAATGCATTTCTTCTAAGCCTTCTTCTTTCAACTCCACATTTCCCTGCTGGCTTCGAACACAACCTTTCACCCATTCT
>PBNX01000019.1 GCA_002723375.1 Dehalococcoidia bacterium | reverse complement strand
TTTTATAAATGCAATGTCTTCTTCACTGGGATTAGGGCTTACTTGTGCAGCAATTTTTATTTTTGATTTATTCTTCATTTTTTAATTTAATAATTTTGAGTGATAAAATAAATTTATAAATTGTATTTTGGGGGATATTTATGAGAATTACAATGACATCTATATTATTTACTTTGATGATAGGATTGTTCGCTTGTGGAAGTGAAGACAGTTCGGATGTAGCTTTTACACAAATTAATCCATCAGAAAAAGTTTATACGCTTGAAGATTTGAAAAGTTTAGGTGTAAAAAAAGGAAAAACTTACAAAGTTAAAGATTTAAAAGAAGCAGAAAGTGCATATTTCGTATTTTATAAAAAGGCTGGCTCAAAAGAAGCAATTGAATACGAGATAAGATTTTACCCTAATCACGACTTAGCTATGTCACCAGGATTAGATATAGCAAAAGAAAGAGTTGGTCCTGATGCTAAATTAAAAAAAGATGAGACAACTTGGGCAGAAGGACTAAAAGATGCGAGGCAATGCGGGGGAGCTGGCGGAGGAGTAAGTGGAGGTGGAGTTGGCGCTGCAGGAGACCACGCAGTTGGAAGCTGTTCTTCTCCAAAATATAATGAATATTTTGTAATCGGCAATATGATTGCATTGTGTCAGGGTGAGAATGAAACAGAATCTAGAATACATTGCGTTGACCTTCTTACATTAATTCAAGGCAATGAAGTTGAATGATTTTTTTAAGCAAATAAAGGTAGTATTTTTTGAAAAACCTTTTGTTTTTTCTGGAAGAGCACCCATAAAAGAATATTGGAGTTCTTGGGTTTTTTCCCAATTGACGACCTTATCTTTATTAATATTGTCTCTCAGAATAAAGCCATTAGTTATATTCTTAATAATTTATATTCTATTAATTATAGTGCCAAGTTTATCTGTGACTGTAAGAAGGTTGCACGATGTAAATAAAAGTGCATTATGGCTTATTGTGCCTGGCCCCTTTGTTCTTATGGCTTATATGGCAGTTTTTTTACTATCTTTAATTTCTCCAAGCAATCAAACTCCGTCTCAATTTGATATTTTTCAAATAATTTTAATTCTGACTTATATATTTGGTATTTTTGCTGCTGCATTATGGTATTGTTTTCCAATATTTATTTTTTTAACTCAGCTGGGAGATGAAGGTGATAATCGTTTCGGGCCAAAGCCAAATAAATAAATAATCTAAAGATTATAAAATAAATAGATTAAAAAACTAGGAGAAAGTAAAAATGAAAAACATATATAAAATTATTTTAATGACTTTATTGATTTTATTAATTACAGGCTGTTCTTCTCGACAAAGTAGTGGCGAGAGCAGTGCTGTAGAAGTTGGAAAGACTATATCCAGTGATGTTATATATAATCTTGATGATTTTACTGGATCACCTGTTAAGTTTAAGAAATTAAAGGAATATTCTGTTGAAGAGCTAACATATGCAAAAAGCGTATTTTATGGATTTAGAAAATTTGAAGAGCCAGTCGATTATGAAATTAGGTTTTTTGATTCACATGAGAGCGCATTAAATGGAGAAGCTTTGGTTAGAGAAAGAGCAGGAACTAAAGAAGAAATAAAACTCGACAAAGACGAAGCTGTTTTTACTGAAGGCTTAAAGGATGTAAGGCATTGTTTTGGTGAGTCTCAAGGAGAGGGAGGAGTTGCAGGTGGTGGAGCTGGAATAGGTGGTCATTGTATAAATTCAAAGTATAGAAATTATGTAATTCAAGGCAATTTTATATTACTTTGCCAAGGAATGGATCTGAATGCTTCAATGAAAAATTGTGATAATTTACTATCTCTTTTAGAAAAATAGCCTAAAAATCTTGCTGAAACCGATTTTACGACTATAATTATATTTAAGGAGAGTTTTAAAATAAGCCCCTTTAACCTACAACTAATCGGAGGTCACATATGCATCCATTTAATTACTATGCTCCTGAGTCAATCGAAGAAGCATCAAAAATATTAGAAAAATATGGCGAAAAGGCAAAATGTCTTGCAGGAGGAACTGATGTGCTTGTTCAGACAAGAGGTGAGAAATTTGATCTTGATGCTATTGTAGATGTTAAGAAAATTCCTGAATTAACAGAGTTAAAATGGACAGATAGTCATTTAGTTTTCGGAGCCGCTACTCCTTGCTATGTGCTCTATGAAGATCCAAAAGTTTGTGAAAAGTTCCCAGGGATCATTGATTCTGCTTTTTTGATAGGTGGTATTCAGATTCAATCAAGAGCAAGTTTGGGAGGAAATTTATGTAATGCTTCGCCAAGTGCTGATGGAATATGCTCATTAATTGTTCATGAAGCAATTTGTGTGATAGCTGGCTCGTCTGGATTAAGAGAAATTCCAGTTGAAGAAATGTGTCAAGGGCCTGGACGAAACGCACTTGAAAATGGAGAATTTTTGGTATCTATAAAAATTCCATTAAAAGATAATAAATTCTCAGCTTCTTATGAAAGATTTATTCCGCGAAATGAGATGGATATAGCTGTAGCTGCAGTTGCATCTTCAGTTGAAATGCAAGATGGAAAAGTTTCTTCATGTAGAATTGCTCTAGCTGCAGTAGGGCCAACTCCAATTTATGCTCAAGCGGCTTCAGAATTAATTATTGGCAAAGAACCAACAGAAGATAATATAAAGATAGTTTCTGAAAAAGCTAAAGAGATTGCCAGTCCTATTGCCGACATGAGAGGTACAATAGAGCATCGTAAGGATTTAATTGAAGTTTTGACTAGAAGAACAATATCAAAAGCACTAGAAAGAGTAGGGGTTTAAATGTCTGAAAATAAAGTAAAAAAAGTAGCAGTAAATACTACAATTAATGGCGAAGAAATGGACATACTTGTTGATCCATATATAAGCCTATTAGAGACTTTAAGAGAAGTAGTTGGGATTACAGGAACAAAAGAAGGATGTAATGACGGAAACTGTGGAGCTTGTACTATAAATCTGGATGGAAGAATTGTAGACTCTTGTCTTGTTTTAGGGGTAGAAGCAGAAGGTAAAAATATAGAGACAGTTGAAGGCATGGCAACGCCTGATGGACTCCACCCACTTCAGCAAGCATTTTTAGAAGAAGCTGCTCTTCAGTGTGGAATTTGTACTCCAGGTTTTCTTGTTTCAGCAAAAGCATTGCTTGATAATGAGCCTGATCCTTCTGAAGAAAGAATAAGGCATTGGTTAGCGGGGAATTTATGTAGATGTACTGGTTACGACAAAATAGTAAAAGCAGTAACTAAGGCTTCCAAAGAATCAAAGTAAAGAAAGAGGCAAGAAATGGTATCAACTCCAGAAAATAAAAATTATAAAGTAATTGGGACTAGACCAATAAGGCATGATGGTTATGACAAAGTTACTGGCAGAGCTCAGTATGGCGCAGATATTAAATTACCAGGTATGCTAATTGGAGCAGTTGTTAGAAGTCCTCATGCACATGCAAGAATTAAGTCTATAGACACTTCTGAAGCTGAAAGATTGGACGGAGTTTTTGCAGTTATGACTGCTAAAGATTTGCCAAGGCTAGGTGATGTTGTTCGAGGAAATTCCGAAGAATCTGGGTCAGAAAAACACTTAAGTGAAAACGTTATGGCTTTTGATAAAGTGCTTTACAAAGGCCATGTAGTAGCAGGAGTTGCTGCAAAAGATCAAAATACAGCATTTGAAGCAGCAAAAAAAATTAAAGTTGATTATGAAATACTGAAACCTGTAATAGATGTTGATCAAGCAATGTCAAAGGATGCTCCTATTCTTCACGAAGATTATACTTGTGATCATCTAGGAAAAGAAGTTAAAAATAGTAATGTTGCTGCCCATGTAAGGCATGAAAATGGAGATTTAGAAAATGGTTTTGATAAGGCGGATTTAGTAGTTGAAAAAGAGGTGGATATGCAAACTGTTCACCAAGGTTATATAGAACCACACAGTGGAACAGCTGTTTGGGATGAAGAAGACAGAGTTAAAGTCTGGACTAGCACTCAAGGATCATTTGCTGTCCGAGATAGTGTATCTAAAGTTTTAGATTTAGATGTATCAAGAGTTAAAGTTACCCCTATGGAAATAGGAGGAGGATTTGGAGGCAAGATTCCTATATACTTGGAGCCTATTTCAGCTGTTTTATCAAGAAAAACAAGAAGACCAGTAAAGACAATGATGAGCAGGACAGATGTATTTGATGCAACTGGACCTGGACCTGGTGGTAAGGTCAAAGTAAAAATTGGAATTGATGCTGATGGAAAAATTTTAGCTGCTTATGCTGACATAAGACTTGAAGCAGGAGCGTACCCTGAAGCTTTTATTGAGGCAGCTGCTAAGTGCGTATTTTCTTGTTATGACGTGCCTGCAATGAAAATAGATGCATATGATGTATTAGTTAATAAGCCAAGCTCTGCTCCTTATAGAGCACCAGCTTCTCCACAAGTTGCTTTTGCTACTGAAACAGTTGTTGATGAAATTTGTAAAATTAAAGGTTATGATCCAATTGACTTTAGGCTATTAAATGTTGCAGAGAAGGGAACTAGAACTGCCTTAGGTCCTAAATATAGAACTATAGGATTAAAAGAATGTTTAGAAGCTGCAAAAAAATCAGACCATTGGAAATCAAATTTGAACTCCAATCCAAAAACTGGAAAGAAAAGAGGAAGAGGCATTGCAAGTGGTTATTGGTTTAATATCGGTTTTAAATCTTCGGTTAACCTTTCACTTAACCCAGATGGCAAGGTAGCTCTAATTGAGGGATCAACTGATATTGGCGGATCAAGAGCTTCTATTGCTATGCAAGCTGCAGAAGTTTTAGGTATACCGGCTGAGGATGTAAGACCTTCAGTTGTAGATACGGATAGTATAGGAATTACTGATGTGACAGGAGGAAGTCGTACTACATATGCAACAGGTTACGCTGCATACAACGCAGCACATAAATTAATTGAAGAAATTATTGAAAAAGCTGCTTTAAAATGGGATATAAGTAAAGATCAAATTGAATATTCAGATGGAGTAGTTAAATCAAAAACTGATTCTGAATTAAAAATGACATTAAAGGAGATTGCTGACGATCCTCCTGGAGGACCTATTGTTTCTTCTGCATCAGTTGACTTAGAAGAGGCTGGCGGTGGTTTTGCAGTCCACATTGCTGACTTAGAAATTGATGAAGAGACAGGCAAGACTGATGTTGTAAATTACACTGCTATTCAAGATGTTGGCAAGGCTATCCATCCATCATATGTTGAAGGACAAATGCAAGGAGGAGCTGCTCAAGGAATAGGATGGGCTTTAAATGAGGAATATTTCATGAGTGATGATGGAGTGATGCTTAATTCGAGCTACCTAGATTACAGGATGCCTATAGCCCTTGATTTACCAATGATAAATACCATTATGGTTGAAGTTCCTAGCGAAGAACATCCTTATGGTGTTAGAGGAGTAGGAGAACCTCCTATTGTTCCTCCTGTTCCGGCCATTGGAAATGCAATTAATGATGCATTAGGATTAAGGCTACTTAGCACTCCAATGAAGCCTTCAAGAATTACAGAGGCTTTGAAAAGAAAAAAATAATTTTCTGATGATAAAAATCTTTCTTCCTTATAAGATAAGAGAAACTCTTGACGTTCCTACAGAGATAGAAGCTCAAGGTTCTAACTTAAGGAACCTTATTGATAATATTGAAGGCATGTATCCAGGCGTCAAAGATCATTTAGTTGATGAAGGAAAATTAAGGCCAGGAATGTCTGCAGTAATTGATGGAAAAACAACAAGATTGGGATTAATTCATAAATTGGATAATGTATCTGAAATACATTTTCTTCCTTCTATAGCTGGTGGAAGAAAATGAAGAATAAAAAGCAGTTTCCTGACCTAAATTCAAAACCTAATTTTTCAGAAATTGAAAATGAAATAATAAATTTTTGGGATAAAGACGAAACTTTTAACAAAACACTTAATAAAGGCCAATCATCAGAGTTTGTATTTTATGATGGCCCTCCATTTGCCAATGGATTACCTCATTACGGGCATCTTTTAACTGGATTTGTAAAAGATATAATTCCTAGATTTCAAACCATGTTAGGCAACAAGGTTGATCGTAGATTTGGATGGGATTGTCATGGCCTTCCTGCCGAAATGGAGTCAGAAAAAGAATTGGGAGTATCAGGAAGGGCAGAAATAATTAAATTCGGTGTTGAAAATTTTAATGAACATTGCCAGAAATCTGTCATGAAATATACTCAAGAATGGGAAAAGTCAGTTAATAGGCAAGCAAGATGGGTAGATTTCAAAAATGATTATAAAACTATGGATATTTCATATATGGAATCAGTTATATGGGCTTTCAAGGAATTATGGAAAAAAGGATTAATTTATGAAAAAGATAGGGTAATGCCTTACTCATGGAAAGCTGAAACCCCTATATCAAATTTTGAAACAAGACTTGATAATTCTTATAGAGAGAGAGAAGACCCTGCGGTTACAGTTAAGTTTAGGTTAGATGAAGAAACAAAGTTTACTAACACGAGTATTTTAATATGGACTACTACTCCTTGGACATTACCTTCAAATTTGGCAGTTGCTGTAAATAGCGAATTAGATTATGTGCTTATTAGTAATGAATCTGAGAAATTGATTATAGGAGAGTTTGCTTTATCAAAATATGATAATGAATTGTCCGGTTATAGAGTTGAAGAAAAAATTAAAGGTTCTGATTTAGTGGGGCTAAAATACTGCCCTGTATTTAATTATTTTGTAAAACAACCTAATGCATTCAAGGTACTTTCTGCTGAATTTGTGAATACCGAAGAAGGAACTGGAATAGTCCATATGGCGCCTGGATTTGGTGAAGATGATCAAGCCATTTGTGAAGATAACGATATAAAAACTGTTTGCCCAGTTGATTCTAGAGGTCAATTTACATCTGAAATTTCTGATTATTCAGGGCAACTTGTTTTTGATGCTAATCCCGAAATTATTAAAAAATTGAAATTAGATGGAAATCTATTGAAACGAGAAAATTATAAGCATAATTATCCTCATAGCTGGCGAACAGATGAGCCTTTAATTTATAAAACACTCAATTCATGGTACGTGGAAGTATCAAAATTTAGGGATAGCATGGTTTCAAATAATCAAAAAATAAATTGGATACCTGACCATATAAAAGATGGAGCATTTGGTAATTGGCTTGCTGGAGCAAGAGACTGGTCTATAAGTAGAAACAGATTTTGGGGAACTCCTATTCCTGTGTGGAAAAGTGATGATCCAAATTATCCAAGAATTGACGTTTACGGAAGCCTTGATGAGATTGAAGCAGATTTTGGAGTTAGGCCAGATAATTTACATCGTCCATATATTGATGAATTAACTAGACCTAATCCTGATGATCCAACTGGTAAAAGTACCATGAGAAGAGTTGAAGAAGTCTTTGATTGTTGGTTTGAATCTGGGTCTATGCCATTTGCTCAAGTTCATTATCCTTTTGAGAATAAAGAATGGTTTGAATCTCATTTTCCTGCAGATTTTATTGTTGAGTATATCGCTCAGACTAGAGGATGGTTTTACACCCTAATGGTGTTATCAACAGCTCTATTCGACAAGCCTCCTTTTTTAAATGCAATTGGACACGGCGTAGTAGTCGATGAAAAAGGATTAAAATTATCTAAAAGATTAAATAATTATCCAGAACCTGAGGAAGTGTGGAAAAATTTTGGAGCAGATGCCTTAAGGTGGTTTTTGGTTTCATCTCCAATACTTAGAGGACAGAACTTAATGATGGATAGCACGGGTTCCGGAATAGATTCCTCTCTTAGGCAGGTATTAGTTCCTTTATGGAATTCGGTTTATTTTTTTAATCTTTATTGCAATTTAGAGAAATATAAACCTAAATTAATAAATAAAGGAAACTTTCCTATAGATAAATATATTCTTTCTAAATCTAAAAAAGCTTCTTTGGATGTTAAAGAATTTTTAAATAATTATGATATAACTGGTGCATGCACAGCAGTTTCTGAGTTCATTGATACATTGAATAATTGGTACATAAGAAGATCTCGTAATAGATTTTGGGCTAAAGCCGATACTTCATCTGCTACTGATGCTTATGACACTTTATATACAGTGTTAAATATTCTTTTAAAGATAATTGCGCCTTTGTCTCCACTTATTTCTGAAAAACTATTTATGAATTTAAATGGAGGCAAATCAGTTCATTTAGAAAATTGGCCAGATGTTCATGAAATAGAATCTGAAGATAAGTTGATAAAAGAGATGGATATAATAAGGAAAGTAGTTTCTACATCATTGTCTATAAGAAAAATAAATAAAATAAGAGTTAGACAGCCTTTAAGTTTATTAACAATTCAATCTAATAATGGTAATTGGGTTGAAGAATATTTTGAGTTAATAAAAGAAGAAGTAAATGTTAAAAATATAAATATTGAAGAGGTTAAAAATCATGAAAATCTTGTCCAATTAAAGATAAATCCTAGATTGCTTGGTCCTCGAATTGGTAAAAAGGTTCAGGAATGTATCCAATTAGCTAAAGAAGGAAAATGGAAAGAAAAAAACGGTATAGTAGTTATTGGAGATTTTGAACTTAATGAAGGGGAATATGAGATTGAAACAGTTATAAATGATGATCCCAGCATTCAGTCAATTGAAGGCACTGATTTTATAGTTGAGATGGATCTTTCTGTAGATGAAAAGTTAAAAAGAGAAGGTGTAGCAAGAGACTTAGTTAGGGCCGTACAAACTACAAGAAGAGAGAAGCAATTTGATGTTTCTGATTTTATAAAAATTAATTTAACCGGGGATAAATATCTAATTGATTCTGTAATTCAGAATTTAGAGTTTGTTAAAAACCAAATTCTCGCAAAAGAAGTTGTATTTGACGATAAAGATAATGAATTTGATTTTCAAGAAGAATTAAATGGAATTAGGGCTGCTTTTAAAATAATTAAATTAGTTTAAATCTAAAGCTCTATCTAACACTAATGATAGTTCTATTTCTTCTTGACCTCTGATTATGTTTAAATTAATAGTGTCTCCTGGCTTAAAATTGTATGTCCAGCTCATATATTCTCCATAGTTTCTTACAGGCTTATTTTCTATAGAAATAATTATATCTCCTGGCAATAATCCTGATTTTGATGCTGGGCTATCTAAAGCTATCTCTAAAATTGCAACGCCTTTGAAATTTTCATCTAACTCACATAAGTTATACCCCACTTCACATAAAGTGCTAATAAAATTAGGATCCAAAGTTCTTCCTTCAATTCCATCCCTAGGAATTTGAACTTCTCCAAATTCTAATAAGTCATTAATGTATCTTAGAACAAGATCTGAGCTAATAGCGAAGCCTATGCCTTCAGCACCTCTCATAATAGTACTATTTATTCCTACTAATTTTCCTGAGAGATTAACAAGTGGTCCACCAGAATTTCCGTTATTTATAGCCGCATCTGTTTGTATCATATCTGTTAATGTCCTATTATCTTCAGTTTCTATTACTCTCTCTTTTGCACTAACAATTCCTGCTGTAACTGTAGGCGTTCCAGCCAGTCCAAAAGCATTTCCTAAAGCTATTACCCAATCACCAACCCTTAATTCTTTCGAGCTACTGAATTCTATAGGAATTAACTCTTGCTTAGTATTAATTTTTATTAAAGCAATATCACTATATGGAACTCTACCAATAATTTCAGCTTGATATATTGATTCGTCATTTAAAATAACTGAGATTTCTCTTGCATCTTTAATTACATGATCATTTGTGACAATGTAGCCATCTTTAGAAATTATTACTCCACTCCCATCAGCTGATCTTATTCTTGGAATAAAAAATCTATCTAATGCTACAGTTGAAATATTTACAGCTACTACAGAAGGAGAAACATATTCGATAGTTTCACTTAAACTTGGAAGTGACATATCAGTTTTTGGAGTAGTCGAATTTGTTTCTGTTTCTATATCTGTAGTACAAGAAATCAATAATAAAAGAAATAAATTTAATAGGAGCAAAGTTTTAGCAATATTTTTCACTACTTCATTTTATCATAATAGAATTACGAATATTCAAGGAAAATAATATAATATTGTAATGCCTTCAAATTCATCAAAATCAACGAGTATTAGGCCAAGAGATGATGGCTTAAAGCCTATTATTGTAAAAAGTGAAGTTAGAAGTGCCTCAGAAAGAGGTGCATCGTCCCCATTAATAGTTGTTTATGGATTTTTAGCTTTAATTTTACTAGGAGCAATCTTGTTGATTCTTCCTTTTTCACATAATGAACCTATCTCATTCATAGACGCCTTGTTCACCGCAACATCTGCATCTACAGTTACTGGTTTAATTGTTTTAGATACCGCAACTACTTGGACTCTATTTGGTCAGATTGTAATAGGTTTTCTTATTGTAATTGGAGGAATTGGATTTATGACGGGCGCTGCATTTTTTTTATTGGCTGCAGGCCAATCTCTTGGGCTTAGAAGGAGTGTTCAGATTGGAGAAGGTCTTGGTGAAGACAACTTAGGATCTATTGGAAATTTAGTTTGGAAAGTTGTTTTATCATCTCTATCATTTCAAATAATAGGAATCATAATATTTTTTATTTTATTTTCCTATTCTTTTGGGTTCGATAATATTAAAGAAAATACTTGGTACTCAATATTTCATTCAATTTCTTCTTTTAATAATGCAGGTTTCACAATTTTTAATTTTGGAAATAACCTAGAACCTTTTTCTAAAGGAATAGTTAACAATATTATTCTATTGATAACTGCACTAATGTTCTTTTTTGGAGGAATTGGGTATTTTGTCATGAATGATTTAATACATCATAGAAGGATATTGGGGAGTAGAGGCATAAGAAGATTTAGAGTTTTGCTCAGCTTAGAGACCAAGATAATACTAGTAGGATCTCTGGCACTTTCAATTGGTGGAGCTATTTTCATTTTTTTATTAGAGTTTTCCAACCCTAACACCCTAGGCTCTATGACATTAGCCGAAAAAATTATAAATAGTATTTTTACATCCATGTCTACAAGAACAGCCGGTTTTAATTCGTTTGATATGGCTCAGTCGTATGATTATACAAATTTAGTATGTGGATTTTTAATGTTTATCGGAGGAGGACCTGCTTCGACAGCCGGAGGTATAAAAATTACTACATTTGTATTGGTAATTTTAATGATATTTAGCCACATAAGAGGAAGTAATAATATTTCATTTTTTGGCAGAGAGGTCCCTTATGATATTGGTGTAAGAGCTATGGTTATATTAATTTTAAGTTTTTTTATAATTTTTATTACAGTTTTATTAACATTGTTCATTGAGTACTCTTATTCGGGCGGAGATCACTATTTTATGTATCTAGTATTTGATACTATTTCAGCTTTTAGTACCAATGGGATGTCGACAGGAATTAGTAGAGAAATTAATGATATAACAAAGATTTTGCACTCTTTTATAATGTTTATTGGAAGATTAGGCCCAATGACTTTGGCATTGTTATTGGCTGGGTCACAAAAACCTGTTGAGTATAGATTTTTCCAAGAGAAGGTTAGAATAGGATAAAAAGGGGGACTGATTGAAAATAACTCAAGTAGCTGTAATAGGTTTAGGTAGGTTTGGAACTACTGTTGCAACCACATTGTATCAAATGGGTCATGATGTATTAGCTATCGATGTTGACCCTTTAAAAGTTCAAGAACTAGCAGGTCAAGTAACTTATGCAGTTGCAGCTGATGCTTCAGATGAATCTAGTTTAAAAGAATTAGGCATAGAGAAATTTGAATATGCTGTAGTTGCAATTGGATCAAATACAGAGGCAAGCATTATGGTGAGTGTATTGCTTAAATCTTTACAAATAGATGTTGTTGTTGCCAGAGCTGTTACAAAATTACAAGGAGAAACACTTGATCGAATTGAAGTCGATAAAGTGGTTTATCCAGAAACTGATATGGGTAGAATGCTAGCCCATGACCTATTCCTTCCTGGGATTGAGCAGTATATGGAGTTAACTTCAACTTATGGGATAAGTAAAATAAAAGTCCCAACAAGATTTATAAGTCAAACTTTAAAAAATAGTAATTTTAATAATTTAAGAGACCGATATGGAGTTGCATTAATAGCTATTCAGAGAGGAGAGGATATAATTTTAAATCCTGATGAAAACCAAACGCTTACCTCAAATGATACGCTTATAATTGCAGGCCCTGATGAAAAAATTTCAGATATAGTTAGCCCTGCTAATATTAAACCGGAAAATTAATTATTATGAATAAAATTTTATTAATATTAGATAAAATAGATGCAAATAATAAACATATGATAGAGGACCTTACTTCAATAATTAAGACTAAGGGGACAGAAATTTTTTATTCATTTTTTATTGAAATTCCAATGCAATATCCTATCGATACTGAGAATGAATATTTCAAAAATGATTTTGATTTGGCGGAGCAAATACTAAAAAGCTTTGAAAAAGAAATGAATCTAAAAAAAATTTCAAAATCTAGAATGTTTGGCGGAATATTTAAAGTTAGAGATTTAAATTTTGGGATTATTGAAAAAGCTTTTGAAGATTCACCCGATTTAGTTATTATTCCGGAAAGATTAATTAAATCTAATTTAAACTCTAATAAATTTAATAATAACTTGGTTATAACTAAAGTAATGGATGAAATAAATACTTCAATTATGTTTTGGCAAGATAAAGGATAAATGAAATCATTAATTATAGGTTCTAGTAATAATCTGAAGAAAATAAGTGAATTATTAATTGAAAAGATTGATGATTTATTTTTTTTAAATTCTGAACAATTTAAATTCTCTTCTTGGGCTGCATTAAATAGAGATAATGTAACTTTTTATAATGGGGAAGCAAAAGAAATAGATACTTTACTAAAGGCAGGATTAGAAGATTCAGATATTATAATAATTGATATGGGAGATGATGCAGAAAGTTTATTTGTTGCTCAAAAATGTAATATCAATTTATCAAATGCTATATTTATTATCTTAGAGGACATGTCTATTTCAGATATATTTGAAGATCTGGGTTTTATAATATTGGATTCTAGTAATTTAACATTGGATAAAGTTGTAAAATATATAGAGAAATTCAAATGAAAAAGAATATTATTATTAATGGAATCAATAGTGAGTCACAAATTCTGTATGAAGAATTGTTAAATCATGGATTAGATGATGTTGTATTTATTGATTCGAATAAGGAATTAGTTAATAATTTAAATCATAAATCTCAGAACCTAATTGCATATTCAGGTAACCCAGTATCTCCTGAATTTTTAGAATTTATTGGTATAAATAGAGAAAATTCTCAGCCTATTTTTGTTTCTATGACAGATAGTGATTCAGTTAATCTAATTTCATGTGAAATTGTAAAATTAAAATATGAATTACAACAAGTAGTGTCGGTAGTAAATAGTAGAGAAAATATGCCTTTATTTAATGCTTATGGAATAAATGAGTTAGTTCTTAAAGAAAAATCAATAACTGAATCAATACTTAATACAGCTGGAGTAAGCTTGCCTATTAAGTTAATGGATATTCAATCAAAAGGGACATCAGTGTGGTCAATAAAAATACCAGCTGGCTCGAGCATTATTGGTAAAGACATATCTAAATTGAAATTCCCATTTAGGGCAATAATTTTAGGCAAGATAGACAATAAAGGTAACCCTTTTCAATCTACTGAGAATATAGATATTGAGCAAGATGACACTGTTTTAATTATTTCTTCAAACAGGAATGAAGAATCAATGACAAGATTTTTTCAAGGTAAAGATAATGGATAATAATTTAAATATTGGATATCTTGGCCCAAAAGGAACATATAGTTATCGAGCGGCTGAATTATATTCACAAAAATTAAATAAAATTCCATTTAATTCAATAAATGAAGTACTAGGATCTTTAAAAGATAAATCTACTGACTTAGTTATAGTTCCTTTAGAAAATAGCATACAAGGATCAATAGTTGAAGTTCTAGATTTCTTAGCTGATGAAAAAAATAACTATAATATCATTGGTGAACTTGAATTAAATATTAATCATTCAATTTATACTCTAGAAAAATATAAAGATAATCAGGTTCAAGTAATTTTTAGCCATCCTCAGGCTTTAGGTCAATGTTATAAGTATATAAATGATAATTATTCTAGCGCAGAGTTAAAAGTTTCTAATAGCACAGCTGACTCTTTAAATGATCTAGAAGATTATAATATACCTGGAGCCTTTATTGGTCCTCCATGGATGAAAAATAATGAGAAAGTTGTACTTCTAGATGAGAATATTCAATCTGTAAAAAATAACGTCACTAGATTTGTAATTATTAGTAGTAATCCACACGAAAAAGTAACTAATAATGACAAAACGTCATTAGTTATATCCTTTGATAAGGATGCTCCTGGGTCATTATACATTGCCTTAGGACCTTTTTCGGTAAGCAAGATAAATATGACTAAGATAGAATCTAGGCCAACTAAAGAGAAATTGGGCAACTACTATTTTTTTATTGATGTTGAGGGTAATGTGAGAGATGAAAAACTTTCATTATGTTTGAATATTATTAAAAAAACTTGCAATTTAAAGATTTTAGGATCTTATCAAATCTTTAATAATTAATTTTCTTCCAGTTCTTCTCTAAGCGATTCGGCAACCCTTTTACCTTCATTGGTTGCATCTATAATCCGCTCTTTTGCAAAATCAGTTAGATCTTTTGCCTTGTCTCTCCAGTCATTGCTTGCTTCAGTAAGTATGGCTCTAGTTTCATCTCCAGGTCTTGGAGCAAATATTAAGCCTCCAATCAATCCCATTATTCCTCCTATTATAAACCCGCTTGAGAATCCTCCGTCATTATCATTACTCATTTTTATCCCCCTTTATTTTTCGTGAACTTTTTGTTTTCTTCTTCTTTTTAGCTTTTTTAGTTAATGATTCAGTAAATTTTTTAATTGTTAAGACTCCATTTATAATATCTGATAGAGGCTTTGGTACAGATTCTTTTATTTTAGATCTTAGAGAATCAATTTCATTTATTGAACCTTCAATATATCTAATAATTTTTTTTACTCTTATAAAAATTATTAATAATAGAATTAATGCAGTTAACAAAAATATAAAGCCAGAAATTATTCCGAATATTATTAAAATATCTCTAAGTAAAGCTATATCCATATCAAAAGATTAAATTATATTAATTACTGTGATAGTAACAATAATATATGAATTGGTAAATTATTTATTTTAAATTATTAACTAATTACTTAATAACTTTGATCAATGAAATCTTTGAGTTTTTTAGATCTTGTAGGGTGTCTAAGTTTTCTAAGTGCTTTTGCTTCAATTTGTCTTATTCTTTCTCTTGTTACTCCAAATTCTCTGCCTACTTCCTCAAGTGTTCTGCTTCTTCCATCCTCGAGGCCGAATCTTAATTGAAGCACCCTCTGTTCTCTATGGTTTAAACTTTCTAATACAATTCCTACATGATCTTTAAGTAGGTTATTTGATGCAGCTTCAACTGGAGAAAGTGATTTTTCATCTTTTATAAAGTCAGCTAAATGTGAATCATCTTCTTCACCTATAGGTGTTTCTAAAGAAACTGGTTCTTGGGATATTTTTAGTATCTCTCTAACTTTTGAAGGGGGTAAGTCCATCTCTTGGCCAATTTCTTTTGTAGTTGGTTCTCTTCCATATTCTTGAACTAATTTTCTACTTACTCTTAATAATTTATTTATTGTTTCTACCATGTGAACAGGTATTCTAATAGTTCTTGCTTGATCAGCAATAGCCCTTGTTATTGCTTGCCTGATCCACCATGTTGCATATGTACTAAATTTATAGCCTTTTCTAAATTCAAATTTTTCTACAGCTCTAATTAATCCTATATTTCCTTCTTGAACTAAATCAAGCAAAGACATACCTCTTCCAATATATTTTTTTGCCACACTAACTACTAATCTTAGATTTGCTTGAACTAGGTGCTCGCTACACTGTTTGGCATTTGATTCAAGTTTGGTTATATGATTTTTTAGTAATCCTTCTAAATCTTCGTCAGTGAAATTTCCAATAGATATATTTTTCTTCTTTGTTTTTTTCTTTAATGATTTTATATCATCATCTTCATCAAACATATGTTCAAAAAGCCAGTCTGGAAATATTTGAGTAGCTGCAGAAAGATCAGAAATATTACTATGTATTTCATCTTCTGAAATATTTAAAGAATCACTCATTTCTCTTATCATTTGTTCTTGATCTTCAGATTTAGTCGAGCTGTTAAGTATGCTGTCAGCTTTTCCTGTTAGAATATCTTTTACGCTAAAATCTTCTGTTTCTTCTGTTTCTGTTTTAAGCTTTAATTCTTTTATTAAATCCGTATTAGATCCAATATGTTTTATGAAATTTTTTAGCATAAAAATATTTGGATTGTCTTGATCAGCATTTTCTCTAAGAAATCTTTTTATAATTTTTCCATTTTCTACTTGTTTCGCTAAATCTTTTTCACCTTGAGCATTTAATAAATTGACCTTCCCTATTTCTCTTAAATACATCCTTACAGGGTCATCTGTTATATCTGCTTCATTAACGTTAGCTTCCCATGTTGGGTCTTCTTCAATTTCATTTACTTGATCTGTTGAAGGCTCATCCCAAGAACCATCAAACTCAGATGTTGCACCAGGAAGTAATTTTCTTAATACTCTTGAGGCGTCTTGATTACTTTCATCATCGCTACTATCAGCAGTAAATGATACGGATATGGAATTTATTTGATTTTCTTGTGTCATTGTTTTTGGTTAGATTGAATTTCTTTTAATAGTTTGTTCGTTTTAAGGCTATCTTCTATAACATTGTCTATATCTTCTGGATTAGACTCAATTCCTAGCTCAATAGCTCTTTGTTGCTAAATTTTTTTCCTCTTCAAATGATGATTATACAATCTGTTTATACAATCATTTAGTTCAGTTATCAAATCTTTCTCATTAGTTTCTGGCAAAGAAAAAGATTTTAAGTCTAATATTATCTCATTTAATATGTCATCATTTATAGATTCAATGTCATCATCTGTTTTTAGGATTTCAAAAATTGCCCTTAATTTAGGATCATCAAATAGTTCATTTGATTGCTCCCTAATATAATTTTTGAGAAGTTCATTTTGTAAAATTAAAGCAATAATATGTTTTTCGATGGGGTTTTGCTTTCCATTTGTGTTATTTGATATTGGCTTAGGAGGTAAGTTACGGTTTAAAATTTTTGGAGTAGGTAGCTTTTCTCTATTTATATTCAATTTATTAGATAAGAGAGATAATGTTTGATCTTGAGAATGGCTATCAGTATTTTGAAATACAAGTTTATATACAACATTTGCTGCATCATTTATTTGATTATTATCTGTTAAATCATATACAAGGTCTAAATTATTAATTAAATGTTTATATAAAGGCGTGCCCTCGGATAACACCTTCTCCCATTTTGAAGGATCTTGCCTTATAAGGTCATCAGGATCTTTTCCAGAATCTATAGATGCAATATAAATTGATTTATGTATGTTAGATAAATTGTCATGAGAGTTTATTAATTTTATAAGATTATTAACAGAAGCTCTTTTTCCTGCAATATCTGAATCAAGGCATAGAATTATCTTATCAGCATATTTTTTGGCCTTATTTAACTGATTAAATGTTAATGATGTTCCCATACATGCCACAACATTATTAAATCCCTCAGAGTGAGCAGCAAATACATCCATATATCCTTCTACAATTACACATTCCTTAAGCTTCAATATTTCTTTTTTAGCTAAATTCAAACCAAAAAGGAGTTCGGACTTATTGAAAAGTTCTGTCTGAGGAGTATTTATGTATTTGGGAGTTTTATTGTTAAGAGATCTCCCTCCAAATCCTACAAGATTATTATCTTCATCTCTTATCTCTATTATTAACCTATCTACAAAAAAATCATGCCAAGTATTATCTGCCCATTTTTGGACAAGCCCTGATTCAACCGCTGAATTACTTTTTACGCCCACTTTTTTTAAATGGTCAACCAATGTAGATAATCCAGTTGGGCTTAACCCAAAATTAAATTCTTTAATCTTTTTTTCTGAAAAACCTCTATCTTTAAGATAGCTAGTTGCAGGTAATCCATATCTGCTATTAAGTGAGTTTTTAAAAAAATCAGCTGCTGATTCAAGAGCATGGGTTAGATCTTTTTTTATAGATTTAACTTTTTTAGGTTGGTAATTATTTAATTTAACTCCTGCCAATTCAGCGCACATATTTAATGCTTCAACAAAGTTAATATTCTCAATACGCATGATAAAAGAAAATATGTCACCCCCTGAAGTTCCTGCACATGAACCACAATAGCATTTAAAAATTTGGCTCTCCGGGTAAATAACAAAGGAAGGAGTGTTTTCTGGATAAAAAGGACATAATCCTTTCATTAGCCTTGAATTACCTTTTAAATCAACATATTTTGAAACTACATCAGTAATACTTAATTGAGTTTTAATTAAATCAACAATATCATGCTGATTATTATTTGATACGGTCATTATTTAATAATATAGAATCTAGAGCCTTCCTTCAAACACATCTGATGCAAGCGAAGGGTCTAGTGTCTCTGCAAACCTAAGTGCGAAATCATCTGTCATTCCTGTAATGTAATCAATTACAGATTTTTCTAAGTTGCCTTCTGATACTTCAAGTAAATAATCAGGGATTAGATCGGAATTATTCATTAGGTAATCGAATAAAATTTCTATTATTCTCATTGAACTTATTGCAGCTGAAGAATTTGAAACTGGTAAGTAAATATTTTCAAACATATAATTTCTCAATTCAGTAACAATTTCAATTAATTCGTCTGACATTCTTATCCAGGGATCACCTTCACCTTCCATACAGTCAGATGAGTTATCAATTATATTTGTAACAAGGGTATTAACTCTAGATGAATGCTTTTCTCCAATTGCTTCAAGCACATTTTTTGGCAAATCATTTAAATCTAAAAGTCCAGCTCTCGTGGCATCATTTATGTCGCTTGTTACATAAGCAATGAAATCAGATATTCTAACTATTTGACCTTCTAAAGAGAGACCTTTAATAAATTCTTTAGCAAAAAATTTTCCTTGTGGTTTTGAGTGCCTCTTAATTCCATCAATAACCTCATAGTTTAAATTTAAGCCCCTCCCATTTTTTTCTAGTTTCTCTATAATTCTTACGCTTTGCTTGCTATGATGAAAACCATCAGAAGAGATTTTATTTAATGCTGTTTCTCCTACATGCCCAAAAGGAGAATGGCCTAAATCATGGCCCAAGGCAATAGCTTCAGTAAGATCTTCATTTAATCTTAAAGCTCTACTTATGGTTCTACTTATTTGAGCTACTTCAATTGTATGAGTTAGTCTAGTTACAAAGTGATCACCAAGAGGTGCTATAAATACCTGGCTTTTATGTTTCAATCTTCTAAATGAATTAGTATGAATAATTCTGTCTCTATCTATTTGAAAGATATTTCTTATGTGATTATTAATTTTTTCAGCTTTAATTCTTCCTTTTGTATTTTTAGATGTTATTGCATTTGGAGACAGCAATGACTCTAAATCTTTTTGATGATATGAAATCTTTTTTGTCGTTTCTTCTTTCAAATTTCCTTCTAATAAAATTCAATAAGCCCAACGTTTAAATCTGCAGAATAATCCTTACCATACGCAACAATACCTAGAGTTCTTATGTCTGTATTATTAATATTCTTAGGTTGATAAAAATTTGACCTTTTAAATGAATTAAAAGGCAATTTTATTTCTTTCCATTGGTTTGACGCATAAAATTCTGATGAATAGTACTGCCATGGAAGAACAGTTAGATTGGTTCTAATAAAAATTTGATAATTTTCGTTGTTACCCCTTACTTTTATTTTAATTCCATTAAAGACCTCTTCTGTATTTGAAATATTTGACAAGTCCGCTTGGAATTGAATAAATCCTCCGTTATTTGCAGTGCTTACATTTCCTGTCATGCGATAAAACTTAGATCCGTCTTCCGATCCAATTTCTAATTTTCCTGATGATACTCCTCCCATTACCCTATCTGTAAAAAATACCCATTTTTGGTTTTTTTCGGGTGTTAAATTATCAATTATCATTGTTTCTGAGTTTAAATTTTCTGAATTAAGTCTAAGGTATACAAAGTACCCAATTGAAATTAATCCACCTATTATTAATAAAATAATAAAATATTTATGTAAATTATTCATATTATAATTTTACTATGATTGAGAATTATTAGTGCAATAAATTATTCTACAGTGACTGTTTTCGCTAGGTTTCTAGGTCGATCTGGATTAATTTTTAGGCTTAGAGATGCGTAAAAAGATATAAGCTGAAGTTGAATGACATAAAGTATAGGATCCAGGTATAAATTGTGATTTTCAATTGTTAAGTAATTACTTAATAAACTATTAATATCATCGTCTTTTGCATCAACAAGACCTATTACCTCTCCATTTCTTGCTTGAATTTCATTTATAGTGCTTATCATTTTAGAATATGTTTCGTTTAGAGGGGAAATAACAACCGAAGGCATATTGACCCCTATTAAAGCGTTAACTCCGTGTTTCATTTCTCCGGCCGCATAACCTTCTGAATGAATATAGCAAACCTCTTTCATTTTTAAGGCTCCCTCTAATGCTACTGGATACATAATGCCCCTGCCTAGATATAAAATATGATCTTTAGCTGAAAGAATCTTTGCTATTTGTTTAGTTTTTTTAGTGTCTAATAACAATGATTCTATTTTTGAATCAAGGCCTAATATATTATTTTCTAATCCTTTTTTATTTGAGATATTTTTAGATAGATATATAGCAGTTATATATAATGTTAGTACGGTTGCTGTAAAGGTTTTAGTTGATGCCACAGCGTATTCCGGACCACAGCCTATGTTTACATTAACATCAGAAATTATTGATGCTTGAGATATATTCTTTTCTGTTATAGAGATAGTTTTAGCTCCCATAGATTTTGCATATTCTAAGGCTTTTATAGTCTCAGCAGTTTCACCAGACTGTGTCACTCCTAGCACTAAATCATTATTATCAATTATTCTTTTAGAATCTATAAATTCAGATGCATTAATAGTCTCACTTTTTAAAGAAGAAATAGATTCAAAATAATATGACCCTAGCAATCCGGCATTAAACGAACTTCCCATCCCTATAACAAGAACTCGTTTTATATTTTTAAATTCTATATTTGATTCATTTAAATTTTTTATTATCAAATCATTTTTATTATCAATTATTCTTTTTATTGATTTTTTTTGATAAAAGATTTCCTCTTCCATCTTATATTGGTAAGCTTTGTCGTTCTCTAATATGGTGTTTGTTTTTATTTCAACAATTCTTTTGTTTGGCTCTTTCTTTTCTCTAATAAAATCATTTTTGTCTTTTGAAATTATTGCTACCTCATCATCTACTAGATATCTGTAAGAAGAGCTGAATTCGGTAATTATTGTAGGGTCACTACATATTATTTTTTCTCCAGACTTATTTTCACTTATTACCAATCCTCCTGAATTTCCTTTCTTCATTAAAAAAATATCATTTGGGTTATCTATGTCTATTCCCACTATTGAAGAAGACCCAGTTATAGCATCAATAGTTTTTTCTAAAGCATCTTTGAGATTTAATTTCTTAAGATTAAAATCAACTAAATTTGCTATTACTTCTGAGTCAGTTTCTGAGATAAAATCGTAGCCATTATTAACTAAATCATTTTTTATTTCTTGATAATTTTCAACTATCCCGTTATGCACGATTAGTATTTTATTATTTGAACTTATTTGAGGGTGTGCATTTTTATTATTAATTTTCCCATGTGTAGCCCATCTAGTATGTGATATACCTGTAGTCCCGTCTATAGCATCAAGAATTTCCTCTTTTATTTTATCTATGGTGCCGGTAGTTTTTTTAATTAAAAATTTATCCTTTTTATTGTCATATATTGCAATACCTGCACTATCATAACCTCTATATTCTAAAGATCTTGTAAGATCAATTAATATTTTTGAGGCATTTTCTTTTCCTATATATCCAACTATTCCGCACATATTTCTAACAATTCTCAGTTAAGAGGTAATCTTTAATTTTAATATCTTTGTATGCTCCTCTTTTTTCTGGAGGCAATAATTCAGATATTCTTAACATCATTTCATTTGTTAAATCTTTAAAGAATCCCTTTTCGCCTGTTAATTCTGATGTCTTATTTATTTTGAAAGGCCTTCCTATTGTAACAGTTATACTACCGCTGGGGTTAAATACTCTAAATAGGCCTTTTAAATGAGCAGTACCTGTAATTCCCACCGGAAGAATGACAGGGTCAAGATTATAAGCTAATTTTGCAGCCCCAGGTTTTCCATTTAATAATTCTCCGTTACTTCTAGTTCCTTCGGGAAACAAAGATATAGATCCATTAAGTGTGCTCAGAGTTTCTTTCATCCTCTTAAATGAATTTATGTCAGCCACCCCTCTTTTAATAGGGAATGCTCCATAACTTCTTAAAAAAAAGTTCATTAAAGGATTTTTAAATAGTTCTATTTTTGCAGGAAATTTTAATCTTCTCTTTATAGAAGCTCCCAATAGGCCGGCATCTATATTTGATTGATGGTTAGATATTATAAGCAGATTTCCTTTTTTTGGAATAAAATCTTGGTTTATTACTTTGTATTTAGTCCATATCTTTAAATTTAATTTAAGAGTTATACAGGATATATTATATAGAATATTCATTATCTGTTTCTTTGATAATTTTATTACTTACTTCTATGATATTTAAGCCTTCCGTGTCAATAATCAATGAATTTTTAGGTGCTTTTAATGGGGCTATTTTCCTAGTAGAGTCGATATTATCTCTATTTTTCATAGATTCTATTATATCTAAGTAAGTTTGATCTTTTCTTTCCGCAAGCCTTCTTTTTGCTCTTTCCTCTAAAGATGCAATTAAAAATATTTTAACTTCTGCCTCTGGTAGCACCACAGTCCCAATATCTCTACCTGCAACAACAAAATTCTTATTATTTACTATCGATCTTTGAAGTGCAGTCATTTTATTCCTTACTTCAGGAATTTTAGAAATTAAAGAGACACTTTTTTCAACTTCTTTAGAGAGAATTTCATTTGAAACATCAATTTTATCTAAAAAAATAAACTCCTTTTGATTGTCATACGAATAATGGATTTCTGTTTTATTAAGATTTTTTATTATTTCTTCTTCATTTAATTGAATGGAATCTTTTATAAGTTTTAAAGTAAAAGCCCTATATATTTTTCCGGTATCAAGAAAGCTAAAATTTAATCTATTGGCTGTTAAAATTCCTACTGTAGTTTTACCTGTTCCTGCTGCTCCATCAATTGTAATAATCATTTAAGCCTCTAAATTAATTATAAAATTATCAAAAACTAAAGAAGGCATCCCATTAAATTTAAGATTATCTTCTGTTTTTAATATATTTTGGATATTTTTTTTAATTCCTAATTTATTTGCCTTTTTTATCGGGCTCATAATTGATATAGTTTCTAGATCTTCATTCATATCTTCTGTTTTTAATATTTTTCTAAATAAATTTTTCCATATTTTCAATTCATACAGAACCCTTTCTTTGTCTTTTCTATAAAGTTGAGTTAATTCTTTTGAATAGTTTAATTTATCTGACATAGGTGAGTTTATAATTTTTACGATCCTTCTAAGGCCTTCTTGTCTTTCTTCAAAGAAAATTGAATCATTTAGCATTTCAGTGGCTTCTCCTAATGTCGGAGACCCAAAAGACATTATCTCTAAAATTTGTTTTTGTTTTTCTGGATGGCTTTCTGATAATATATCCAAAATTTTTTTTTCGGATATTTTATTTAATTTCCAAGTTTGGCACCTTGAAATAATAGTTTCAGGAAGATCATAAAGATTTTCTATTAAAAGAATGACTATAAAATTACTATTAATGTCTTCTAAGGTTTTTAGTAAGCTTTCTGCTGATACTTTTGTTAAATAGTTAGCCTGGTTAACAACAACAACTTTATAATTACTCATAAAAGGGCTAAATTTTGATTTACTTATAATATTTTCAGATACAACACAATTTTTTATTGCAGAACTATTAGAAGATTTGCAGCACGAATTATTAGAGCACATTGAAGATTTTTCTATTACTGTAAAATCTGGATGTTTCTTGTTATTTATCTTTTCGCATGATAAACAATTGCATAGTATTGGTTCATCAATATCATCTTTTTTGCAATTAATTAATCTAGCGAAATCTTTAGCAAGAGACATTTTGCCTATACCTTTTTCTCCATATAAAATTAATGAATTAGGAATATTATTTTCTTTGTAAATTTTATATAGACTTTCAGTTATTCTTTGTTGTCCTAACGTTTCCCAGTAGAAGATTGTGTCCTCCAGCTAAATTTCACTTGTAATAAGGACATCATCATAAGTTTCACGCCTCCTTATTATTTTTATTTTATCCTCAGAAATAAGCAGTATTGCTGGCCTTAAACTTACGTTGTAATTGCTTGACATGGAACTGTTGTAGGCACCTGAAGCAGGAATTGCAATTAAGTCTTTAGGCTCAGGGTTAGGAAGAAGCACATTTTCTACTAATTTATCTCCTGTTTCACAATATTTTCCTGCAATGGTAACTAACTTGTCATGTTTCATTCCTGCTTTATTTACTGATAGGGCAGTGTATTTTGAACCATAAAGAGCTGGCCTTATATTATCAGCCATTCCTCCATCTACACTCACATATGTCCTAAGATTTGGAATGTTCTTTATTCCTCCAACTGTATATATTGCAACCCCTGATCTAGCAACTATTGCTCTTCCTGGCTCTATAACTAGTTCTGGAGGATCTATTCCAAGATTTGTAATGTTATTGTTAACTGCTTCGCATATTGTGTTTGCATACAAATTTATATCTACTGTTGGATCATCCTGATTGTATGAAACAGCGAATCCACCTCCCACATTGAATATTTCTAATTTATTATTTTTTGGATAATTTTTTTCTAAAAATTTAAAGACGTAGTTAATTGCTTCGGAATATGGCTTTAATTCAAATATTGGAGAACCAAGATGAAAATGTACACCTTTTAGATTTAAGTTATTTTTTGAACTCGCTACATTTAAAGCTTTTTTTGCAGCTCCAGTTTCTATAGAGAATCCAAATTTAGTATCTAGTATTCCTGTTGAAGTTAGTTCATGAGTATGAGGATCTACGCTAGGAGATAATCTAAGAGTAATGTTTTGCGAAGTTTTATTTTTTTTGCAAATTTCATCTAGAATATCAAGTTCATAAAAACTATCAATTGTTATTAGACCTATATTATTTTTTACAGCCTTATTTAGTTCGTGTTCACTTTTATTATTTCCGTGAAAATTAGTTTTTTCCATAGGAAATTCAGATCTTATTAGCACTTCTAATTCACCACCAGAAACAACATCTATGCCTAAGTTTTCTTCATTTAATATTTTTACTAATGCAGGATTAATAAAAGCTTTGGAAGAGTAGGAAACATGCATATTGTTATATTTAGATTTAAATTCATTTAAAAAGGATCTTGCACAATTCCTGATTGTTTTTTCATCATAAATATACAATGGAGATCCATATTCTGAAACTAATTCAGATAAATCAAATCCACCTATTTCTAAGTTCCCAATTTTATTTATTCCTGTCTTTTCAGGGAATATATGATTTAGTTTTACTAAAGATTGTTTATTCATATCTTTTTAATTATATCTAATTGTTTGGCTTTGATGTATTTCCTGAATTCATTTTCTAAATCTATATTTTTTTTCGAGGCTGAAGAGGTTAATTCAAATAAGATATTGATAATTTGCTCCTTAGAAAAATTATCATATTTATCTGTATTTACTAATTCGATATTTATATCAGAAGTTTTTTTATATAGTTCATATGCAAATGAAAGAGACGGTAGTGTCTTAGTTATATTTTTTATATAAGATTTATCATTTTTACTTTCCTCTTTTTTCATTCTCCCCCAATTTTTTACAACATTTTTTGAATCAATATTATTGTTATTGTCTTTAAAAACATGAGGGTGCCTATTAATTAATTTAATGTTAATAGATTCTAATACGTCAGATATGCTAAATTCTTTTTTCTCATCACGGATTAGACTTTGTATAAGTATCTGAAATAGTAGGTCTCCTAACTCATCTTTCAAAGCTTTCGAGTCATTATTATCTATACATTCTAGTACTTCATAAGTTTCTTGAAGAATATATTGAGATAATGATTCAGAAGTTTGCTCTAGATCCCAAGGGCACCCCTGGTCTGATCTTAATTTTGCTACAGTATTAACTAAATTAATGAAGTTTTTTTCAATTTGAATGTTTGTTGATTTCATAATTTGAGTTATTGTTATTTTATGAACTTATTTTCAATATTTAGATTAACACTTACCATAATAACTTCTCTAATATTTATTTTGATCATTATAAGTGGTTCCTTGAATTTTATAGTTAGGTCAAGCCTGATTTATGACTATAATATCTCTGCATATTCTATTGAAAAAAGAACATCGTTGTCATTAGAAAAAATTAATGAGATAAATCTTGGAATTAGGACATATTTTTTTAACGAAAAAGAATTATTAGATATTGATATTTTTTCTAATAAGGAAATTCTGCATATGAAAGATGTTAAATCTGTAATGAATTTTATTTTTGATATAAGTAAAATATTATCTATTGTTTTCTGCATACTTACATTTGTATTGTATTCATATTTTAGAGTTTATATTTATAAATTAATTTTTTATTCTCTATCACTCTTTTTATCAATACTGGTATTTTTAGGAACTTCTTTTTTATTATTTTTTCAAGAATTATTTATTATTTTCCATCAAATAGCTTTTAATAATGACTTATGGATTCTTAATCCAAATGAAGATTATTTATTAATGATGTATCCTGAGGATTTTTTTAGAGATGTCGCAATTTTGATACTAGTAACTTCTTTTATATTAAACGTTATAGTTTATATTTTATTTAGAAGTCTGTTTTATCAGTCAAAGTAATTCAGATATATCTGCTACCGTGTAATCAGGATTAAATGCTAATTCATTATCTACACCTTTGCGTTTATTTACATATATTGCACTAAATCCAGCTTTTTTTGCTCCAAAAATATCTGTAAAAATATTATCTCCAATGTGAATTATATTTTCAGGATTTAGATTAAAGTCTTCTAAAATTAATTTAAAAATATTAATTGAAGGTTTAGCAATTTCTATTTCATTTGATAGGTATATTTTATCGAATAGTTTTTTTATACCAATTATTTCAAGATATTTGTAATATGTTTCCGGAGATGTTATTCCTGTATTAGAAGTAAGGCATAGTTTATATTCTTTCGATAATGATTTTAATAACTCTAATGTTTTAGGGAACATTTGGGGTGGATATTTTAAAAAACAATCGTCGAGAATTGCTCCAACTTCTTGAATTGTATTAACACTATTTTCTATTTCTAGTATTTCAAATAATTTTTTTATTCTCTTATTAAACCTGATGTCTTTACCTCTATTATGATCTTGGGTGCATCTTTGACTTAACATAATCAACCCTTTTTTAATTTCAGCATGGGTTAGATCGGGTTTTTTATTATTTAAATATGAATATAAAATATTTGTCCTTTCAGATGACCTTAAATTCATTTTTTTTCTGTGAGGCCTATCAGTAATTAAAGTTTCCCATAGATCAAAAGAAATCAATTTAGTTTTCAATTTCAATTTTTTTAGCATTTCTTATGACTCATGAATAAAATGAATAAGTTATGAATAAAAGTATATATGTAATTACAGGTTCTTTGGGGTTTGTTGGCTTCAATCTTTCTAAATCTTTAATTGAAAGGGGCCACAGAGTAATTGGGGTAGATATAGATAAAAATTCTGATTCATTGAGAAAATTGAGATATAAAGAATCAGTGAAAATTGGAATAGAAACTTTCAAAGCTGATATTTCTGATAAATATCAAGTTGAATCTATTGCTAAAGAATTGAATAAAATTGGTAATGTAGAAAGTATATTTCATTTAGCTGGGCTTGCTGGAGTAAGAAAATCTATTGAGAATCCTGATAAATATTACAATGTTAATTTAAGAGGCACTTTTAATATACTTCAATTACACAAGTCAATTAAAGCAAAATCTTTGGTATTTTCATCAACCTCGAGTGTTTATGGTGATATTTCTAAAGGATATTTTTCCAAGGAAAGTGACTCTTTAAATCCAATTTCACCATATGCTAGTTCAAAATTAAATGCAGAGAAAATATGTGAATTATTTTCTAATTTATATAGATTAAATATCTGTGTTTTGAGGTATTTTACAGTGTATGGAGTAGCTGGAAGACCTGATATGAGTATATTAAAATTTATTAACTTAATTTATAAAGATAAGCCAATTACGATATATGGAGATGGAAGCCAAGAGAGGGACTTTACTTACGTTTCTGATGTATGTAGAGGAACTTATGACAGCTCAAAGTTAAAAGGATTTAATTTAATTAATTTAGGAAAATCAAGTCCTGATAAATTAATTACTGCTGTAAGAATAATTGAAAATAAGTTAGAAAAAAAAGCTAAAATAATTTATAAACCTCAGAACCAAATGGATGTAAATAGAACTTCGGCTGATATATCAAATTCCAAGAAATTAATTAATTGGAATCCTTTAGAGGGCCTTGAATCTGGATTAGACAAGACAATTAATTGGTATAAAGAAAATGTTAAATCTTTAGAAAAATTAAGTTGAGGTTAATATTTATATTTCTAAATTCCAGATAAATAATTTTCGAAATTTTAATGATGTTTCATTAGATTTTGAAAAAGGATCAAATTATTTTATTGGAAGAAATGGACACGGAAAAAGTAACTTACTTGAAGCTATTTATGCTCTTTCAATTGGTAAATCTTACAGAACATCTAAGGGAATTAATTTAGTAAATAAGGATTCAGGATCTTATTCTTCATATTTGAAAGGGATTGCTCACTACAATAATAGTGCATCAGACCTTATGTTAAATATCGAAGTTGATAAAGAAACAAAGAGAGTATCAAAAACCTATTCTTTTAACAGTTCTAGTGTGAGCTCTATAGATTTTATTGGAAAGTTAAATGTAGTTCTATTTGAAGCAAAAGATTTAAGTATCATAACAGGTAGCCCAATTGCAAGAAGAAGGTTCCTAGATATTCATATTTCTCAGCAAGATTTTTCCTATCTAAAAGCTTTGCAAAGATATAATAAAGTCTTGCAGAGTAGAAATAAGGTACTAAAAGATATAAAAATCGGAAAGTCATCAAAATTAGAATTAGAATTTTGGACAGAAAAGATAATTGAAGATGGATTAATTATAAGTAAACGAAGGAAAGAAAAACTTTATAAAATCACAGATGAAACTTTAAAGATTTTTCCTAATTTTATATTTGGAGATGAGAATCTAGATATTAACTTTGTGGCATCTTATGATGATCTGGATAATTTAAACAATGATTCATTAAAGGCTATATTCGCTGAGAATATAAAAAGAGAAATTTCTTTAGGCTCAACTCTTTATGGTCCTCATAAAGATGATTTTGACATTAATATAAATGGTCATCCTTCTTCAGAATTTTCGTCTAGAGGGCAAATTCGTACCATAGCATTAGCATTAAAATTAGGTGAAGCTAATGCTCTAAAAAATAATATAAACAATTCACCGATTATTGCACTCGATGATATTCTTTCAGAGCTTGATGAAGTTAGAAGAGGTACTGTTATGGATTACATAGATAATTACGATCAAGTTATTTTAACTGCACCTGACGAGAAATTATTAGTAAAAAATCCCAAATTTAATGGTAAAATATTTTTCGTAAAAAATGGAGAAATAATTGACAAATAAATTAGATAAAATCAAATCTAACATAGTTAAATCTGCAGAATTAATTTCTAAATCAAAAAAAGTGGTTTTAATGACTGGTGCTGGGATTTCAGTTGATAGTGGAATTCCAACTTTCCAAGGCACTGAAGGTTTATGGGCAAGATTTGGCAAACCTAAAATGAATGCATTTTCTGAATTCATAAAAAATAAGGATTCATGGTGGGATAGAGAAATCAATCATCAAAGATCTCCATACGTAATGGAACTGAGGAGAGCTATAGAAAAAGCAAAACCGAATGATGCTCATTATGCAATATGTGATATTCAGAAATTAGGAAAAATTAATCATATTATTACTCAAAATATTGATGGCCTTCATATCGAATCTGGTAGTAAAAATGTTATAGAGATCCATGGAAATAGAAATTATTTAAGATGTGTAGATTGTGAGAATAGATACCGATTTTCATCTCCTATTTTTGAAAAACCATTGCCATGTAGTAATTGTGGCGGAGTTATAAAGTACGATTCTGTTATGTTTGGAGAACCTATACCTAAGTTAATGTTAAAGAACTCTAAAAATGCAATCAAAGAATGCGATTTATTAATAATAGTTGGCAGCTCATCTACTGTTAGGCCTGCTGCAGGGCTTTCTTGGATAGCAAAGTCTGATGGGGCTAAACTAATCGAGGTAAATATTAATGATACTAAGCTGTCTTCCGAATGTGAGATAATTTTGAGAGGATCTTCAACTGATATACTTCCTAAATTATATAAAGAGATTTCTAGTCTATGAATTCTTTGTGAAGTGATTTAGCAGCTTTTTCTAAATCTGATTCTTTGATTATGCAAGTTATCCTTATTTCAGAAGTTGTAATCATTTCTATGTTTATATTTTTATCAGACAAAGCTTTAAACATCCTTGAAGCATAGCCAGGCTGATTTTGAATTCCTGTCCCAACTATACTTACTTTTCCTAGACTACTTTGTGTTTGAATATTATCTTCATTTGTTACATTGCTTTTTATTAATTCCTTTAAGCAAGATTTAAGATCTTTATCATCAAGTGTAAAACTTAAATTTGTTGTCCCTTCTGAGCTAGCTGTTTGGACAATTACATCTACATTAATACCAATTGAGCTTAAAGGCTCAAAAATAGAAGATGCTATGCCTGGTTTATCTTTTATGTTATTAAGAGTTATTTTGCTAACACCTTTGGAGGTAGGTATTCCAGTAACTGCATTTCTTATTTCCATATTTTTTTCCCCTTCTTTTCTTAAAATAGTTCCTTTTGTATTTCTTTCAGAGTGCTTTATAGTCATTGCAACTTCATTTATAGCTGCTATTTCAATTGACCTTGGATGCATTTTTGCGCCAAGGGAGGCCATTTCAAGCATCTCTTCATAAGATATATATTCAATAAGTTTACTATTGGGAACAATTCTGGGATCTGCAGAAAAAATTCCATCAACATCAGTGTATATTTCACATCTTTCTGCATTCATTGCTGATGCTAAGGCAACCGCTGAAGTATCAGATCCACCTCTCCCTAAAGTGGTTGTCTCTCCAGATTCTGAAACACCCTGAAATCCAGCTACAATAATAACATCTTTACTTTCAAATTGTTCAAAAATTAGCTCTGTATTTATTGATGATATCCTTGCAGATCCATGTAAGGAATTAGTATTAATACCTGCTTTAGAACCACTTAAACTAGTTGATTTAACTCCTATTTTTCTCAATGCTAAGCTCATTAAAGAGGCACTAACTATTTCTCCAGTAGACAGTAATTGATCAAAGTCTCTGAGATTTTCTAAATCAGATTGATCATCTAAAAATTCCGAACCTAGTTTCACTAAGTTATCAGTTGAATTCCCCATTGCTGACACAACTACAATCAGCTTGTCTACAATAGACAAAGATCCTTTTATTTTATTAGCAACATTTAATATTTTTTCTTCATTTGATAAAGAAGTGCCACCATATTTTTGAACTATTATATTTACCATGAGTTGATTTATTTAGATAATATTATTCCCTGATTTGAAGGCTTTGTGAGAATGATGCTTCCATCTAAATTATGCTTTCTTGCAACCTCTTTTATTTCATAGTCTATTGTAAATTCATTTCCTTTAGTAAAAATCATTACTGAAGGGCCTGATCCAGAAACTATTGCTCCCAAAGCACCTCCATCAATAGCAGCATTCATAATTGATCTCATCTCTGGAAAGCCTTCAAGTCTTGTGTCTTGATGCAACGAATCTTTGGTTGCTTCATTTAAAAAAGTAAAGTCTTTCTTATTTAAAGAATCTATTAGTAATGCAACCCTACTGATATTATAAACTGCTGCCGACCTGGTCACAGATTTTGAAAGCTTTTTTCTACTATTATTTGTATTTGAAATAAAATTTGGGGTAAATACCATTATGTTTAATTCACTAGAGACATCTATTTTCCTTATTATCCATTTATCTTTTTTATCGTTAAATACAGATATGGTTAACCCTCCAAAGAGACAAGGAGTTACGTTATCAGGATGACCTTCTATTTTTATTGCTTTTTCATTTAAATCTTCTAATGAAAATTTATTACCAATTAAATAGTTTCCAATTAAGAGTCCTGTGCATAGAGCAGCAGCACTACTACCTAATCCATTAGAAAAAGGAATTTCATTTTCACTTAAAATTTTTATTTTTGAAATATCGAATTCTGGACATACAGCTTGAATTCCAGTGATGATTAGGTTGTCCTTAATTTTGATAGATTCATAAGCATTATTATTGACCCCACTGTTTTTAATAATCAATTTGTTGCTGTTAAATGATATTGATAACGAATTCCAAACATCTATAGCAAGGCCTATGCAATCAAATCCAGAACCAACATTACCTGTAGTGCCAGGAACTTTAATTGATATTTCTTTATTAATTAACATTATTTTGAAATTATTTAGAGCCCAGAAAAGTGTAAGCTGATAACGCAGCAATAGCACCTTGGCCAGCAGCAGTTACTGTTTGTTTTAGAGGACCAGAAGCATTTGTTAAGTCGCCAGCAGCAAAAATTCCTTTAATGTTTGTCTCCATAAGCTTATTAACAGCAACTTCATTAGTTTCGTTATCAATTTTTATTCCTAATTGATTTGGAATTTCTAATCTTGGATCAGCTCCTATTTCTATAAATAACCCATTTGAGGGTATAAGTAATGATTCATCTTTTTTTGAAATAATTACTCCCTCAACGCCGTCATTACCTTCTTTAATTTCTTTTATCTCTGAATTTAAATGCAATTCTAAATTTTTACATTTTTCAAGCTGTGTTAATAAAACTTTTTCTGGTCGAAATAAAGATGACCCTCTATAAATTAGATGAACTTTGGTTGCATATTTACTTAAAAGGACAGCTCCTTCAACGGCTGCATTCCCTCCTCCTACAACAACTGCTATTTTATCTTTATAAAGGGGAGCATCACATGTTGAACAATATGAGACGCCTTTGCCTACTAATGAATCTTCGTTAGATAAATTTAACTTTCTTCTTTCTCTTCCTACACACAATATTACAGCCTTAGCTTCTATCTCAGCTGTATTAGTCTTAACCAAAAAACCTTCATTAATTTTCGATACCTCTTCTAAATTTTCTTCAAATAGCTCGACATCATAACTCATTACTTGATTCTTCATGTTCATCATTAGGTCAAAACCATCAGCTTCTAATCCAGGATAATTCTCTATCATCCCTCCTATAGCTGTCTCTCCTCCAAATTCTGCGCCTGCAAGAATAGTTTGTAATTGGTACCTCGCCGAATATAGTGCGGCTGAATATCCTGCAGCACCTTGACCAGCAATTAATAATTCAGTTGTCTTTTTATCCATGGAAATTATTATATATAAAAATAATTTGTTTCATAGTTACTTTTTGGATTATTCAGGGAGAATGTCATTATTTAATTAATGAAATTTATAATTATGGAATAGTATGAAAACAGATGTAATTATTATTGGTTGCGGGCCCGGCGGTGCTCAGGCTGCAAGAAACCTTTCTCAAAGAGGCTTTTCAGTTACATTACTTGATTACCGTATTAATGTTGGAGATAAATTATGCACTGGAATAGTAGGGACAGAAATACTAAATCATTACCCAGAAGTTACTAACTATGTACTAAATGAATCTAGATCTGCAAATATTTATTGCGACAACGATTATTTTTTAAAAATTAAAAAAAATAAAACTCAAGCTTTAATTATAGATAGGCAGGAATTTATAAAAAATATTTCATTAGAAGCTAAAAATTATGGGGCAATTTTAAAACTACAAAGAATTGTTAGTAATTTTAAGATATCTGAAAATGGAGTGGAAGTTTTTGCAAAATATAATGGGAAAGTAGAGCAATATAATTCTGATGCATTAGTTATAGCTTCAGGCTATGGATCAAAAATAGCAAAACATGCTGGCTTTGATTTAAGCGAGCATTATATATACGGATACCAGACTGAAATAAGCAATGTGAATGTTGATAGAGTGAATGTTTTTTCGGGGGGTAATTTACCTAAAGGACACTTTGGGTGGGTAGTTCCAACTTTTAAAAATAAAGGATATTGCGGGATACTGGGTAAAGAAAAATTGCAAAATAATGGTCTTGAGTTTCTTTCAGATATGAGAAGAAAATTTGATTTTAAAACAGAAGGCAAAACCAAAGTTTGGGGTATTCCTATAAGTCCTGTAGGTCGTAAGTCAAGATCCCGTGCGTTATTAGTAGGCGATGTAGCAGGGCAAGTTAAGCCTACAACTGGAGGTGGAATATATTTTGCTATGAGATCTGCAGATATTGCATCTGAAGTCATAAATGACTCTTTATTAACTAGAGATTTTTCAGAAGAATTTTATAATTCTTATTCTAAGAAGTGGGATAAAATTTTTAAGAATGAGTTAAGAGTAGGATTTTTCGCAAGACAATTTTATGAAAGCTTAAATACTGATGATATTAAAGGAATATTAAGTCATATAGAAGAATCTGACCTTATTTCAAAAGACATTAATTTTGATTGGCATTCAAAAATAGTTATGATGGCATTTAAGACTAAGATTAAGTCTTATTTAAAAGGTAAAATGTTAAAAAAGTTCAAGAGTTTAACTTTTAATTAAATTAATAATTTTTTGTTTAAGTTTACTAGCTGATAGTCCGTGGTAATCAATAACTTCTTCGTTTGTGCCACTATGTGGAATTTCATCTATACCTATATTTGTTACTTTTATATGTGAGGCATCAATATTTTTAATAGCATTTGAAATAAATTTCTCACCAAAACCACCTTCTATGTAATGGTCATCAATTGTAATCACATGTTTGAAATCCTCTATTTGATTTTTTATCCAGTTTGATGAAAATTTATTTAACCAAGGGAACGAAATTAATTTGGGATTTATATTATTATTTACTAGTTGCTCTTTTGCTTTCCAGAGTTCTGTAAATATTAATGGGCTGTAGCAAAATATAACTATTTCTTCTCCATCTGAAATTACTGTCCCTTCACCTATTTTAATTGAATCCTTTTTAGGGTAATTGAATGGTAAATTAATAGGCAAAGAGCACAATCTTATATAAATATTATTACTTGAATTAACTGCATATTCTACTGCTAATTTTGTTTCTATCTCATTTAAAGGCTGTATCATTTCTAAATTAGGTATTCCAGACATACTTGCTATATCTCTAACTGCTTGATGAGAATGGCCTGGCCCCCCTGGGAGTAGGCCTGCAAGAGAGCCTACATAAATTACCTTAGTTTTTTCAGTAGAGTTATTATAAATTTGTTCATTTGGCCTGCTTGTTAAGAAGCTAGAAAACGAATGAACGAATGGTATAAAACCTTCCTTAGCAAATGAACCTGCTTGTGAAACCATATCCTGCTCAGCTATACCGCATTCAAAAAATCTATTTGGAAATTTTTTTTCAAATTCAATCAATCCAGTGTCTAAAATTAAGTCTCCATCTAAAGCTACTATTTTTTTATTTAAAGAAGCTTGGTTAATAAGAGCTTTTGAATATGCATTAATAAGATTTTGACTAGAAGTAGTAGTTTTTTTGTTATTTTTAGATTCTTTATTTGAAAGGTTAAAACTGTAATTTATTTTATTTGAATCGATGTATTTGTATAATTTGTCAGTTAACTCTGCAATGCTCTTATCATAAACTTTTTGATCAACTGCCCCGCTATGAAATTTATAGAATTCTTGATCTCCTAAATTTGTTCCTTCCATGAACGAAACACCACTTCCCTTAACCGTATCTAAAATTATTGCACTAGGTTCATTATCTTCAGAAATTTTATCTAATGCTTTGGATAATTCTTCAACATTATTGCCATCACAAGTTATTGCACTAATCCCGAATGATTTGAACTTATTTTCTAGATTTTTAAGGTCACTAGTTGTACTAACTCTTCTATCAGATTGAAATTTATTATTATCAACAAGAATTATTAACTCTTTCATTTTTTCTTGTGATAATCTGTTAAGAGATTCCCATATTTGTCCTTCTTGAAGTTCGCCATCTCCTGTCATAACAAAAACTTTGCACTTTTTATTTTTTAATCTGTTTGATTTAATTATTCCTTTTGCTTTAGAGATTCCCATACCTAAAGACCCAGTATTAGTAAAAATATTCGGAGTGTTTATGTCCGGATGGCCGGGTAAACCATCAATTTTTCTTAATTTATTAAGTAATGAGAAATCTAGTTGTCCTAATGAAATCATTACACAATACATTGCAGGAGCATCATGACCTTTTGAAGAAAAGAAATATACATTTTCTTCTTTGCTTTTTATCTCTCCCATTATCCAGGACATAGCATCAACAGAACTAAACGAAGATCCGATATGACCTGATCCAGCACTGCATATCATGTAAAGTATATTTATTCTGCATAAATCAGAAAAAATTTTGTTTTTTTGCAAGGGATTTAATTCAGTTGATAGTAAAGAATCAAAATTTTCTTTGCTTATGTAAGTTAAATTCATATTAATATGGTTTTTTGTTTATTATTGGAAGAGCTGCCTTGCCTTTGGATATTAAAATATTTGCTAATTCCCAGTCTTCTTCAATGTTTAAGTCAAATCCTTCATCATCTACCGTAACAAAGGGAACTACTCTATCACCAGAGATATTATTGTATTTGATTACCGTTTCAGTGTATGCAATCTCTAAGCTAGCGTTTTGTATATATACTTCTGGTAGCGATGGATATTGCGAACTGTGTAGTGGCTGATTTAATGGCCCTTTTTCTTCTAGATTAACAAATGGAGACATATAATTATCTTCTATTTTCCACATTTTGCATGGGTGTTGAAGGCATTTCTCTACAGCTCTAAGCGAATCACATTTTGTAGATTTAAATAAATTAAATGCCCTTAATATAGTTTTAGGCTTTCTAAATGGACTTGTTGGCCTAAGAATACTAAAAATATCATAATTAACTCCGTTGTTTTTAAAATAATCTAATGAATGTTTTACCCACTCTATATCAGGAGAAGTATCTTTTGCATATTCTTTAGGCCTAATAAAAGGGACATTAGCACCATAATACTCTGATATTTTCTTTATTTCAGATGAGTCTGTAGAGACAATTATTTCGTCAAATATATTACTACTTAATGCTGACTGGATTGTATATGCAATTAACGGATGTTTTTCTAATATGTTTATATTCTTGTTTTTAACTCTTTTAGACCCTGATCTTGCCGGAATGAGCGCTACTTTTTTCTCACCCATAGCTACCAAGCTGTCCAGCCGCCATCAATGATCATATTGCTCCCAGTTATATATGATGATGCCGAGCTAATTAGGAATTGAATTGCTCCGTTATATTCGGATTCATTTGCCATTCTTTTTAAAGGAACTTTTGAGGAGTAATTTTCGATAAATTCTTTATCTTGGCTATCTAAAACTCCACCTAAAGTTAATGTATTTACCCTAACATTTCTTTCTCCCCAGTAAGTGCTGAGATATCTAGTTATATTCAAAATACCAGATTTTGACGCAGAATAAGATATGGGTTTATTGAAAACTTTTTTTCTATATTCGTAGATTCTTTGATCTGGAGAAATAACTCCGTAATGAGATGAAATATTTATTATAGACCCAGCTCCGTTTTTGGCCATTTCAGCGCCAATTATTTGGCAGCATAAGAAAACACTTTTTAAATTTACTTCCATAACTTTATCCCAAGATAGCTCTGGGTATTCCTCAAAAGCTCCATTTTGATTTTCTTCAGAGCCTGGAGGAGAATCTAAGGCAGCATTATTAATTAATGCATCTGGAATCCCAAATTGATTAATTACTTGGTTTAGTGATTTTGAAATATCTTCTTTTTTAGTTAGGTCAGTTTTAAAGAAACTATAGTTTTCGCCAGATAAATTCAATAATTCTTCTGAAGGTTTTTTTATATCAAAATTACAAATTATCGCACCATTATCTACAAGATAATTAGTGTACACAGAGCCAAGCTTACCGCTCCCGCCTGTTAAAATAACAACATTGCCTTGAACGTCAAAGATATTTTCAGATTTATTATTCATAATTTAGAAAGTCATTGATTTAATTTTTCGATTATATCGCAAACCTCTCTAACTGCACCATTTCCACCTTTAAGAACAGTTATATATTTAGCAAAAATTATTGTTTCTGGATGAGAGTCCCTAACAACAATTGGAAGGCCACAAATTTTTAAAGAATTAATATCATTTATGTCATTACCTACAAATGCTATATTTTTTAAATCAATTTTTTGATCTAAAGAAATCTCCTTTAGTTGCTCCTCCTTATGAGCTAAACCATATTTACAATCTATATTTAGTTTTTCTGCCCTTTTTTTTACAGTTTCATTAGTTTCTGTAGATAGTATTATTTTTTTTATACCTAATTTGTCTAATTTGTTTAGTCCAAAGCCATCTAGCTTAGATGACTTAACCATTTCTTCACCTCTATCATTTGTGTAGACATAGTTATCTGTGAAAACTCCGTCAAAGTCGAAAGCTATAAGTTTTATGTTTTTGAACAAATTTTTAGTTTCTTCTGGAATTTTATTTATATTATTCAAATAATCTTCCATGATCTTAATCAATATCTTCTAACTGAAGAGCTTCATCCAACTTATAATTCTTTGTTAATTTTTTACCAAGAACCTTTTCTAGTTCATTAGGGGGAATCCCGTCTCCTGGTGACTTAAAAGATAAATCATCCAAATTAATAATAGAACCTTTAACTAAATCTTTATTTGCAACTATTTTTTTGCCCATTTTAAATCTTGCTAATTTTTCTTCTGAAAGTAATTTTTTTTCATAATCGCCTAATGACAACCTAACATTTTCTAATTCATCAACAAGCTCTTTTAATAATTCAGGAGTTAATGAAAACTGATGATCAGTTCCCTTTTGAGATCTATCTAAAGTGAAATGTTTTTCTATAAACCTCGCACCTAATGCATAAGAAGCTACAGGAATTGATATGCCTGAATCATGACCAGAATAACCTATTACAGTATCAGGAAATTTATCTCTATAGGTACTTATTACGTTAAGATTTATTGTTATTGGCTTTGCAGGATATATGGAAGTACATTGCATAATTACCACATTTGGATTTATGTCAATCACAAAGTCAAAAGTTTTTTTAACTTCCCAAAAATCAGCAGCTCCAGTACTAATAATCATTGGTTTGCCAAATTTTGCTACCTTTTCTATTAATGGAAAAGTAGTTAAATCTCCAGATGCAATCTTGAAACAGTTAAGCCCCATTTCATTCAAGAAATCTGCGCTTTTTAGATCAAATGGAGTTGCAAAAAATGATATATCTTTTTTTTCAGAGAATTTAAAGAGTTCTTCAAAATCATTATCACTTAATTCTAATTTATCTCTATGTTCTCCATATGTTGATGCAAAGCTTTGAGGACCAACATAAGATGAATTAAACATTTCTGAAGTAAATAATTCTTTATTATCCCTTTTTTGAAATTTTACCGCAGAAGCGCCACTTTCTTTAGCAGAAATTATCATCTCTTTTGCATTATCTAAGTTGCCTTGATGATTATTTCCGATCTCTGCAATTACATAACATCTTGCTTCATCGTTAACCAATGTTTTATTAAAAATGATTTCTCTGGCCATCTTCTCTACAATTTAATTAAAATTCGATTTTACCTAATTAGATAGATATTTTGAAAATAGTTTACATCACAAACGCTAGATTACCGACTGAAAAGGCTCATGGAGTCCAAATTTTGAAAATGATTAAAGGGTTTTCAGGTTTAGGAAACCAAACCGTATTAATTCATCCGAAACGGTATCAGGCAGAAATTTCCCATAAAACTGATGTATTTAATTTCTATAAAATGGAAAAAGTTTTTCAAGTTAAATCTCTAAAATTTATTGACCCTTATATTTTTCGTCCATTTATACCTAAATTCATATATAGATTTTTCTCATTTCTAGTAGATTTTATATGGGGCATTTTTTCAGTTAATTATGCCAAGAAATATACTCCTGATTTCTTGTTTTTTAGGGACAATACTCCATTTAGTTTATTTTTTTCATATTTATCAGGAATTCCTAGTGCAATTGAGTTTCATGATATGCCTCCACTGATATCAAAAAGAATATTCAAATTTACTTTAAAACGATCAAAAAAAATTAAGTGTTTTAGTGTTACAAAAAAATTATCTTTGGATTTAGAGAATTATTTTGGTCTTGATGAAGGTTCCA
>PBNX01000018.1 GCA_002723375.1 Dehalococcoidia bacterium | reverse complement strand
TAACGTGAAATTATTTTTAAATATACTTAAAACTTCCAGATTGAAACAGCAAACTAAGAATTTACTAATTCTAGTGCCTATTTTTTTATCTTTAAATTATTGGTGGGGGGAGTCATCAAGTGCAATAACAACATTATTATTAGATTCAATAATAGGCATCATAAGCTTCGCTTTTTCTTCTTGGTTTATATATATAATTAATGATTTTATTGACAAAGAAAAAGATATTGATCATCCAGAAAAATCTCTAAGACCAATTGTTGCCGGCGAAATTTCAAATAAGGCAATCACTGCTCTTTCTGCAATTTTATTAACCCTATCTTTAATTTTAGGAATTCAATTAAACATTAATTTTTTTCTATGCATAATTTCTTACAATATTTTAATGATTTTTTACTGCATATTTCTAAAGAAGCTTTTTTTGATTGACGTATTAATCGTATCTGGGGGGTACATGCTTAGAGCATTAAGCGGGGTGACAATAATTACTAGTTCTTCTTTTTATAATTCTGAAGTTAATATTCCTATATGGCTATTACTATGCACAGGCTTTGGAGCCTTATTTGTACTTCTTATAAAAAGATTAACAGAGATAAAATCTAATTATCTAAAAAGAGATGTAATTAAAAATTATAGTCTTTCTCGATTGCATTTGTTAATTATTTCCTCTGAACTATTAACTTATTTTTCATATTTATTTTATTGCATATCTTCTAATTTATTCCCTTCCTTGAAAGCTAATACTCCTTCTGATTATTCACTATTGTTTACAATGCCATTCGTTGTTTTTGGTATGAGATACTACAAATATTTATCATTAAATAATGACAAAGGGGACCAGCCTGAAGTAATTATTTTTAAGAATAAATTGTTAATTTTAAATTTCATATTATGGGTTTCAATCTCTTCATTAATAATTTTTTACAGGATATAAGTTGATTACTTAATCCTATTTGTTATTATTCAACTGATATGCCTATTCACAAAGCAACTAGAAATATTTTTTTTATACGACACGGCGAGTCAGAATCTAATGTATTAGAGAATTTGGCAGCCGGATATAATCATGATGCTCCCCTTACTGAAAAGGGAAGATTGCAAGCTACATATTTAGGCGAAAGATTCAAAAGAGAAAAAATTAATATCGATTTATTATTTACTTCTAGATTATCTAGGGCAATGGAAACTGCAAAAATATTATTACAGGCATCTGGAAATAAATCAGTACCTACTAAAAGGTCCGTTAAGTTAAATGAATTGCAAATTCCAAAATGGCGAGGAAAAGAGAGATCAAAAATGATGACGCCTGATGTACAGGCATCGTGGGGCAAAAATGGAAAATATTATAGCCCATCAGATGGTGAGTCTGAATATGAAATGCAAAGAAGGTTTGCTGATTACATCGATAAAGAAATAATTTTTAACGATGATATCCGTAAAATTAAAAAAAATTTAAACATTGCAGTAGTTGTGCATGGATGGGCACTTAGGTGCTATTTCCAATCAATTCTTGAATATGATCAAAGCTTTATTAAAAAAATGGCAATGGATAATACTTCCATATCACAATTTCAATATAATAATGACGGCTGGAAATTAATAAGAATTAATGACTCAAGTCACCTTGAATCTATTGACTCAAAATCTAGGAGATATAAATGAAAATAGTTAATATAGAGGCTTTTCCTATAAGAGTTAAAAATGATTTTGATATTGGAAGAAAAGCAGACACAAAAAATATTAATACAGCAATGTTAGAGGTTAAAGATCTTGAAAAAAGAAAAGTTAATACTGCCAAAAAATACAATCAAGTTGAAAAAAGAAATTTAGAGCCAAAATCACTTGGTAATTACGAAACATATATCAAAGATATGGGTGAGTATTACGTGGATGAGGGTTCTGCCACATCTATTTATTCTAAGTCTCATGAAACAACTGTAGTGAAAATAGAAACAGAAACTGGAATAATTGGTTGGGGTGAAGCCCAATCTCCTGTAAGCCCAAATACAACTGCAACAATAATTAAAGATATTGTTGAACCCCTAACAATTGGAAAAGATATATACGATGTTGAGTCAATTTGGCACAATAATTATTCGTCAAAACGCGAAAGAGGTCATTACACAGGATTTTATATCGATGCAATATGTGGGGTTGATATTGCGATTTGGGATGCAATAGGAAAATCTCTTAATATGCCTACCTGTAAAGCCATGGGAGGGGCTCACAGGAAAAGTGTTGCTTTATATAACGGAATAGGTGGAACCGAACCAGAAGAAGTTGCTGATCAAGCAGAATGGTCTGTTAGCAAAGGATATAAATTTGTGAAAATGCACCTTAAAGAAAATCTTGAAAAGGATATTGAAATTGCTAGAAAAGTAAGAGAAAGAGTGGGGGATTCTATAGGAATTATGATAGATGTTCATATGGGATTTGATACATTTAATGTTATAAAGCTCGGGAAAGAACTAGAAAAATTAAATCTGCTTTGGATAGAGTCACCCTCAGATCCAACTGATATTCCTGGCCTATGTGAAATATCAAGATCCCTAGATATTCCCATTGCAAATGGAGAGTGGACTAGAACTAAATATGAAATGAGGGAGATATTTGAAAAAAGAGCATACGATATATCAATGCCAGATATTGCCAGGACAGGTCTTACTGGAGGAAAGCAGATAGCATCTATAGCTCAACTCTATAACATACCTGTGTCGCCTCATGTTGGCGGAGGAGGAATTGTTTCAGTTGCAGCAACTTTACAATTTTCATTAAATACTCCAAATTTCCTTATCATGGAGCACTCTGAACAAGGTCATGCAGTAAAAGCTATGATACTTTCAGAGAAATTTGAAGCAGAAAACGGTGCATTTAATTTAAGTGAAAAACCAGGACTTGGAATAGAAGTAGACGAAAATAAATTAAGAAAATTTCAGGTTAGCCCTTCCTTATAATTATTCACTCTTCATAACTACTTTTCCTACTAACAATGCTAAGCCTATAAATAACTGAGAAATTATTAATATTTGTAATGGAAGGACTGCACTAGATGGAGAAAAAAGTAAAAATATTATTATTAAATAAAATGGGATTCCTGCCTGAGTAGCAGTATTCATTCTTAAAATAAATAAAATCTTTCCTATTAATGATCTATCTCTAATATTTTCATTTGGCTTCTGCTGAGAATAAATGATTTTTTTAAGGAAAGTTAAATTGTTAGGGGCATCATTTATAGAAGATATACTTAAAACGCCCCTCCAATTTACATAAATCGATGCTGAGAGTGCAGTTAATAAGACAATCCAAATAGAAATTAGTTCTGAATTAAATAATCCTATTGATACACTCAAAGGATATATTAATAAAGTAAGATCTCCATTAATAGATTCTAATTTCTGTCCAAAAATACTTTTTTTATTTTTATATCTTGCTATTTGGCCATCTACGCAATCTAAAGAAACAGCAAAATATATAAAGATGCTAGAAATAAAAAAATCTCCTAATGAGGCAAAAATTCCAGAAAGAATCAAAGTTAAAGAAGATATCAAAGATATAAAATTAGGGCTAAATCTAAATAAAACTAACAAAAAAAACAAAGGTAGAGAAGCTACTCTAATTAAAATAAATGCAGGGCTTAGTATCTCTCGATTTCTTATCTCGAGTGGATAAATTTTATTTATTATTGACATTATTACACCTGCTTTTAATCAATGAATGATACCAACTCTTTTAGATAAATTAAAATTTGATTATCCTATGAAATAGATCATGCAATCAGAAACCAATAAAAAAATAAAAAAAATAATTATAGTTCCAGGAAATTTTTTTGTTTCTAGAAATTTTTTTTCATCACCTTTAATTGAAAATTTACAACAAATCTCTGTTAAAGAAAAAATAACTATTTATATTGCTGGCGTTGAAAGCAATCCAATTTCATCAAAGTATTTTAAGTCGCTTAAAAATTATTTTGAAGGAAACTATAATATGATTTTTATTCCATTAATGGGTAGCCCTAAATCACCTATATCAAGATTTATTTGGTATTTAAAAAATAATTTCTTGCATAAAACTGCTACTTATAGATTCAATGAAATAAATAATTTCATTACACATAAAAGATATAAGGAAATAACCAAATTAAAGATTAAAGATAAGTTTCTGTGGAAGACTGACATTTGGCCAAAATATCTTGGATTTCCTTTTCCTAAATCAAAATTAATTCTTAAAATTATATTAAGATTCATATCCGCTGCTTTGACTTCTAGAAATCCACAAATACACAAACATTTAAAAGAAATTAAACCGGATTTACTTTTATTAGGAGATATACAGTCTCCTGTAAGCTTTGATTATGTTTCTGTTGCAAAAAAACTAAATATAAAAATTGCAGGAAATGTTAGGACTTGGGATCACTTAACAAAAAATGGTCCTGTTGTACCCGGTTTAGATGAATATTGGGTTTGGAATCCAATTATGAGAACTGAATTGGAAATATTTCATAAAGTATCAAAAAATAAAATATTTGAAGTAGGATCTCCTCAATTTGATTATTATTTCTTTAATAAAACTAATGAAAAAAATTTAACTGATTATTTTAATATTAAGAATCCTAAAAGCGAATTCTTATTAGATGATGATGCCAAATTAATTTTCTTTGCTACAAATCGTTCTCATAGAGGGATTGGGGAAGAATCGATTATCCATCATATTTGTGAAAATATTGCTTTAGGAAAATATAACCAAAAAAAAATTAATTTAATTCTTAGGTCTCACCCTTATGACGCTGACTTCAATGAAAGATTTAAAGAATTTAATGATTATCCCTTCGTTAGGCTATTTAAATCTCCTGATCTCTCTGAATTTAATCCAGATGATTTTAGGGAGGATATGATAAAAGTCAGCCTTCTTCTGAAAAGAAGTAAATTAGTTATTTGTGGACAGAGCACCTTCGCTATTGATTCATCATGTACAAATACACCTGTAATTAATATCTCTTTTGATGGCGATATAGAAGTAGATAGTAAATTATCAGTAAAAAATAGGTATAACGTTGACCACTACCAAAAACTTACATCAATGGATGGGACAACAATCATTGAAGATTTTATATCTTTAGATAATGAAATTAATTCTTATTTAATTAATCCTGAATTAAAGTCATTAGGCAGAGATAAAATAAAAAATAATTTTGCTGGATTTTTTAATAAACTTTCTTCAGAGAGAATAGCTGAAAGAATAATTAAGTTAATTGAGTAGGTCTATAGATATATATTTTGCAATATATGGTGGCAACGGTAGGATTTGAACCTACGACCTAGGCCTTATGAAGACCCCGCTCTAACCCCTGAGCTACGTTGCCAACGATAAAATACTTTACGTCTTGTAGATTTGAGTGTCAAAAAATAATTTATTCTCGTACGAATAATCCTGATTTACCACCAGACTTCTTCATTAATTTTATATCTGAAATATAAGCTGACCTATCTATCGACTTACACATATCATAAATTGTTACACATGCAATAGATACACCGTTAAATGCTTCGATCTCTACTCCTGTTTTCCATTGAGCCTTAGTAATACAAGTTACTTTTAATCCTGGCAAATTATCCTCAAATTCTATTTCAATTTTTATCTCAGAAAGTGGTATCGTATGGCACAAAGGAATTAATGTTGGAGTAGATTTCACAGCCGTTATTCCTGCTGTTCGAGCAAGTGTTATTATATCTCCTTTGTCTAACTCTCCTTGTTTAATAACATCTAACGTTTCTTTTTGCATTACAACAAAACCTTGCACAATAGCTAACCTTTCAGAAACTTCTTTTTCAGAAACATCAACCATATTGAGTTTTCCGGAATCATCTACGTGAGTTAGATTATTTGAAATTACTTTTTTTTTAGAATTAATAGCTTTTACTGCCAGTTCATCTGCAAGATCATTATATTTATCACCAGAATGGCCTTTAACCCAATTCCATTTAATATTCCTGCTTTTAATTAAATCGTCTAGTTCTGCCCATAAATCATTATTGGCATTTCTTTTCCAGTTCTTTGTTAAAGTGTTTATTACATAGGTGCTATCAGAAAAAATTCTTATTTCTTCGTCAGAATTTGAATTTTTTAAACCTTCTATTACTGCTTGGATTTCCATGCGATTATTAGTAGTATCTTCTTGAGATCCAGAGAAATAACTTTCCTGTCCATTATCTTTGATTATGACAGCTCCCCATCCACCTAATCCTGGATTTCCAGAGCATGCCCCATCTGTATAAATTGTTATCATAATAAATTAAATAAATTAACTTTCTTTATAAATATTCATGATGTCTTTCATTAATGATATACCTTCTTCAAGGGGCCTTTGAAAAGAATTTCTTCCTACTATTGAACCAAAACCTCCACCTTTAGATATATCTTTGATTTCTTTCATTATTTCATCAGTTCCTTTTGCAGGGCCACCTGAGAAAATTACTATTCTTTTACCATTGAAGGAAGATTTTACACAGTGAGCAACTCTGTCAGGTAAAGTAGAAATCGAAATATTATTTTTCTCATATATAGATTTCATTTCATCATTACTAATGTAATCACTTGGAGGCTTTATCTTTATAATATTTGCTCCCATTTGGGCTGCTATATGAGCAGCATATGCAACTACATCTATTGCAGTCTCATCCTCTTTTTTTAAATTCCCGCCTCTTGGGTAACTCCACACTACTACAGCCAAACCTTTTGATTTAGCTTCTCTAGATATCTCTCTTAATTCTTCATACATCTGAGGAGAAGAATTTGATCCAGGGTATATAGAAAATCCAACAGCTGCACAACCAATTCTTACTGCATCATCAACAGTTGAAGTCATAGTTTGTGTAGGATCACCTGAATATAATGAATCAGAATTATTTAATTTAAGAATTAATGGAATTTTATTAGCATATTCCTTAGCGCCATGTTCCAGAAAGCCAAGCGGCGCAGCATAAGCATTGCACCCAGCTTCAATTCCAAATTTAAAATGATAATCTGGATCATACCCTTCTGGATTTGGAGCAAAAGATTTTGCAGGGCCATGCTCAAAACCTTGGTCTACAGGCAATATGACTAATTTGCCAGTGCCAGACAAATATCCTGACATTAATAACCTTTCAATATTTTCTAAAGTTCCTGAGTTTTCATGACTATACCAAGAAAGTATTTCGTTGACTTTATCTGTTGCTTTCATCTATCACCTCTTACTAGATGCATTATTAAGAAATATAGTTTAACTTTAATATATAAGACAAATTGCGCCCAAGACAAGGAATGAAAAATATAAACCTAAAGAGTTATCTTAAATCTGAATTAAAAGATAGCAACGAAGAGAACAATGAACTTATAAGTGTAATTAATTCAATTGCAGATGCAACCAAACTTATTGCAATGGATACAAGGGTAACTGGATTAAAGCAAATTAGAGGTTCTTTAGAAAAAACTAATATTCAAGGAGAGCAAGTACAAGTATTAGATGAGATTTCTAATAACAAATTAGTTGATATCCTGTCAAAAAACTCATCGTGCTCTGGTTATGCAAGTGAAGAATTGGAAGATCCAAAAATATTCAATTCAAGCGCTAGGTTTATGGTTGTAGCAGATCCACTAGACGGATCGAGTAATATTAGCGTTAATATGCCTATAGGAACAATTTTTGGAATTATCAGAAATACAGATTATGGAAAATCTAGTTTCATTAAATCTGGTAGGTATTACATTAGTGCTGGATATTCTCTTTATGGGCCATCAGATATATTTATAATATGTGTAAATAATAAAGTTGCAGAATTTACCCTTGATCCCCAAGAAAATGATTATTTTTTATCAAGATCAGAAATTAAGGTTCCAGAAAAAGGGTCGATTTACTCTGTAAATGAAGGAAATTTTAGTCTTTGGGACAATAAAATTAAGAAATGGTTACTTAATACTAAAAATCCGAGCGGAACATCAGCAAAAAATAAAAAATTAAGGTACGTAGGATCTCTTGTCGCTGATGCTCATAGAACCCTAATTAATGGAGGCATTTTTGTTTATCCTACAGATAAAAATAATCCGAGCGGAAAGCTTAGGTTAATGTACGAAGCAAACCCTTTTGCACTTATATTTACATCAGCTGGAGGGAATGCTGTTGATCTTGAAAAAGAAATATTAGACATAGAGCCAGAAAATTTTCATCAAAGAACTCCTCTAATATTAGGTTCAAAATCTGACGTTAATAACTTCCTTGATCATATGGCAATAGGAAATAAAAAAATTAAGGAAAATACTGAAATAACTCCAATTTTTAAATGGAGCTCAAATTCAATAATAAATCTTAGAAAAAATTTAAATCTTTCTAGAACTAAATTCGGCAATAAGATAGGAGTATCAAGAGCAACTATCTTGAGGTGGGAGAAAGGCATAGTGATGCCCAACTATGTTAATAAAAAGGCTCTTGATAATGCATTTCTGTCAGTTAAAAATGATCTAATTGATAATCCACTGGAAGACTAACCTCCTAATTGAAACATTTCAATTTTATCCTTAACTTTATCTTTACCTAAAGATCTGTCCAGCGAATACTGATCATCTCGAACTAACCAGTTATCAGAAATCAAATTTAAAATATCTTCATCGGTTGCTTTGCTTCTTAAATATCTCTTTAAATCTAATCCTTTATTTGAAAATAAGCAGGTCACAAATTTTCCATCAGCAGTAATTCTAGATCTTGTACACGACATACAAAAAGGATTAGATACTGATGAAATAAATCCTAACTCTCCTTCTCCATCATCAAATTGATATCTATCAGCAACTTCAGATGAATAATTCTTCTTAATTGGATGAATAGAATATTTCTCAGAAATTATTTCTGTAATTTCTTTTGAATCTACAACAGATTTTCTATTCCAAGAATTCAATGTGCCGACATCCATATACTCTATGAACCTTAAAATATGCCCTTCTTGTTTACAGTAATCAACAAGGTCAATTATACCTTTATCATTGACTCCCTTTTTGATTACTGAATTAATTTTTATATTCTTAAACCCTGCCTCTTTAGCACTGCTTATCCCTTTTAAAATATCCTCAACACTAAACTTTTTTCCACTCATTTTTTGAAAAATATCATTATCTAAAGAATCTAAACTAATTGTTAATCTTCTTAGTCCTGAAGAAAATAAAATATTTGCAAATTTATCAAGAAGATATCCATTAGTTGTCATTGCTAAATCAATGTTCTTGTCAAGCCTAGAAATTGATGAAATTAATTCCTCAATATTTTTTCTTACTAAGGGCTCTCCTCCTGTAAGTCTTACTTTATTAATACCGAGCTTAATAAATATTTTAGTCAACCTAACTATTTCTTCGAAAGATAACACTTGGTCTCTTTTTAAAAACTCATAGGCTTCTCCATAAAGTTCTTCAGGCATACAGTATCTACATCTGAAATTACATCTGTCAGTTACAGAAATCCTCAAATCAGTTAATTTTCTACCTAATTTATCTTGCATTTAAAATCTTTTTGATCAATTTTTTACTAGCTAGCCCTCTATGGCTGATTTTATCCTTAACTTCAGGTTTTAAACTACCCATTGAGACATTGTATCCTAATGGTTTAAAAATTGGATCATAACCAAAGCCATTTGAACCATAAATATTATTCATAATCAATCCTTCGCAATGACCTATAAATTCATATTGAAAATTCATTTCAATATCTGCCATCTTTATGCAACAAACAAATCTTGCTTTTCTGTTTTCTGAAGATACATCTTCCATCTTTTTCAATATAAGATTATTTCGACCTGTGCTATCTAAACCTTCTCCACCGTATCTCGCAGAAAATACACCTGGCTCACCATTTAAAGCTTTTATTTCTATACCTGAATCCTCCGCCAGAAGAAGGTTTTTAGTAGAACTATCGTAAAATTTATTTTTTTGAATGATTTTTAAATAATACTCCAGCTTTATTTGTGCATTTTCAGAAAAAGTAACTCCAGTTTCTTCAGGCTCATGAGTAATTCCATAGTCAAAAACGGTAGACAATCTGACCGGATAATCTAAAAAAATTCTGTTAAATTCCTCTACTTTTCCTCTATTTTGAGTTGCTAAAATTATGTTCATATATTTATTATTCCAATTACTGCTTTAATAAAGGTTGTAATTTCGTTGATTTCAATCAAGGTTGATGCTATATTTTCTCTATCAAACTTAAACTAAAATTTGCTTTATAATTACAACCAAGGTTGGAGTGGAAATTCCACATAAATTTATGATAACAAAAAAGTTACTCAAATATTTATCTCTTTCATCTTTAATTGCAATACTTTTATTGAGCTGTAGTCCGCATCATGAGCAAAGTACTTTTACAAATGCTGGTCCAGTAGCTCAAGCGCAATCAGAACTATTTTACTTGATGTTCTGGATAGCAGGTATTATTTTTGTCCTTGTACAAGGTGCATTAATATTTGCATTATTAAACTTTAGAAGAAAAGAGCATCCTATACCTGGTAGTGATTTTAAATTGCCAGATATTCCACCTAAACAAGTTCATGGTAATACAAAACTAGAGATTTTATGGACAATAATTCCTGCGCTAATTCTTGTTGCAATTGCTGTTCCTACAGTCCAGACTATCTACTCAACCTATGAGCCTCCAGAGGACTCAGATCCATTAGAGATAGTTGCAATGGGTCACCAGTGGTGGTGGGAGTTTAGATATCCTGACGAAGGAATAGTAACTGCTAATGAATTAAGGGTACCTACTAACAGGCCAGTTAAAGTAACATTACAAAGTCAAGATGTTATTCATAGCTTCTGGATTCCTCAAGTTGCTGGTAAAAAAGATACTGTACCTGGAAATACAAACCAAATGTGGTTTCAGGTAGATGAGCCAGGAAATTATTCTGGTCAATGTGCTGAATTCTGTGGAGTAGCTCATGCAAGAATGAGATTCAGAGTTATTGCTGAAGATGAGGCTGACTTTAATGTTTGGCTTAACGCTATGAAAACACCTCCTAAAACAACATCTTCAGAAGGATATGGACTATTTCTTGCTCATTGCAGTATGTGCCATTCAATAGATAGTTATATGAATGAGTCTTATGAAAAGGAAATAACTGTGCAAGATGACAGGTGGGCAGATTGGTTTCATAATCAAGAAGAGTCTGCCAGAGTTTCTGCGCCTAACCTAACACATTTAGGTATTAGGACTATGCTTGCAGCAGGCCAAAAAGATATGACTAGAGAAAACTTAATCGCTTGGATCAAAGATCCTTCAGACATAAAACAAGGAACAAGAATGCAGTCAGTTGCTACGGTTTATCAAGGAGGAGCAGCTAAATTAAAAGAGCACGAAGTGGAGGCTATTGCTGATTACCTTCTTTCTCAAATACCAGACGGATGGGGGTCAGTTTCTACTAGCACAGAAAGTCTAGAAGAGGCTGAAGTAATGGTTTGGAATACTCCTGAAGAACATGGAGAATATTTATTTGTTAACCAAGGATGTTCTGGTTGTCACTCACTAAATGAAGATGAGGTAATTGTAGGGCCAAGTATGTATGGATTAATAGATAGATCTGGCTCAAAAGTAGAAGGTTTATCTGCAGAGGAGTATATATATCAATCAATAACATATCCAAATGAGTATATAGTCGATGGATATGCGGCTAATGTAATGCCTCAAATATTTATAAATCTTAGCGAAGAAGAGCTAAATGCGCTTGTATCGTACCTAATAACAATAAAGTAAATGATAGAATAGAATGATTATAGGAGAACAATTTAAATGACAACAATTTCATATCCAACTTTTATAAGAAGGCCGAATGAATATGTATCTGGAATATGGGGATGGCTGACTACTGTTGATCATAAAAAAATAGGAACCATGTATGGAGTAACTGCATTTTTATGGTTTTTAGTAGGCGGGATTGAGGCGCTATTAATTAGATTGCAATTAGCTCGACCTGAAGGAACAATATTAAGCCCTGAAGTTTATAACCAAGTATTCACAATGCATGGAACTACGATGATTTTTCTTGTGGTAATGCCTTTAAGTGCTGCGTTTTTCAACTGGATAGTTCCATTGCAAATAGGCGCAAGGGATGTTGCATTTCCTAGGTTAAATGCTTTTAGTTTTTGGGCTTTCCTATTTGGAGGAATACTATTAAATCTTTCTTGGCTAACTGGAGATGCTCCAAATGCTGGATGGTTTGCATATGCACCTAATACTGAACCTCAATTTAACCCTAGAAATGGTGTTACTTATTGGATACTAGGTCTACAAATTTTAGGTATTGCTTCTTTAGCAGCAGGATTTAATTTCCTAACAACAATAATTAACATGAGGGCTCCAGGAATGTCGTTCATGAAAATGCCAGTATTTATATGGATGACTGCAGTAGTAAATGTTCTAATTGTATTAGCCTTTCCTATAATTACAGTAGCTCTAATTCAGCTTCAATTTGATAGGTTATACGGAACACATTTTTTTAACCCTACAATGGGTGGTGACCCAGTAATGTGGCAACATATGTTCTGGTTATTTGGTCACCCTGAAGTATATATTTTGATACTTCCTGCTATGGGAATTGTGTCTGAAGTTCTTCCTACCTTTTCTAGAAAACCAATTTATGGATACTCTTTTATTGTATTTTCAGGAATTGCAATTGGATTCTTAGGCTGGTTTGTATGGAGTCACCATATGTTTACTGTTGGATTAGGTCCTGCAGCAAATGCAGCATTTAGTGTTTCTACAATGGCAATAGCTATTCCGACGGGAGTAAAAATATTTAACTGGATAGGCACATTATGGGGAGGATCTATTAAAATTAATACTGCATTATTATTTTCTGTTGCATTCATAGGCATGTTTGTTATTGGTGGTCTAAGCGGAGTAACTCACGCTTCTCCTCCTTCTGATGCGCAACAACAAGATACATATTATGTAGTAGCACACTTTCACTATGTTCTCTTTGGAGGATCTTTGCTGGGGTTGTGGTCTGGAGTATATTATTGGTGGCCAAAATTTACTGGTAGATTTTTGAATGAGAAAATAGGTCTCTGGCACTTTGGGATTGTATTCTTTGCATTCAATCTAACATTCTTTCCTATGCACTGGTTAGGACTAGATGGTATGCCAAGAAGAGTAGCAACTTACCCTGAAGGGATGGGGTGGGATATATCAAATCTAGTTTCAACAATTGGAAGTCTAATGCTAGGGGTTGGGGTTCTAGTTTTCTTATACAACGTTGTATATTCAAACTTGAGAATGCCTAAAACTGCTAGTAATGATCCTTGGGATGGGCGAACTCTAGAATGGTCAATACCTTCTCCGCCGCCACATTATAATTTTGATGTAATTCCAGATGTTAAATATAGAGATGATTTCTGGTACACAAAATATCCAGAACTAGCACATAATACACATGGAGGAGGGTCTGACTTGGAATCCCAAGAAGATCATGATGGAGACCATGCAGATATTCATATGCCAGATCCATCTTATTATCCTCTATTCTTAGGTTTGGGGCTAGCAGTAATGTTGGGAGGTTTTATTCCTTTTACTGGTCACTGGGTTGTATGTGCTGTAGGTTTAATAATTTTTATCTGGTCTTTTCTGGGCTGGAGCTATGAGCCGGTGAATGGGTAAGGAGAACTATGTCTAATGTTGCAACAACTGAAGATCACTACACTAGTACAGGGGTAGATAACAGAAAATTGATGATGTGGATCTTTTTGGGTTCAGATTGTTTATTCTTCGGCGCTTTTATTTCAACTTATTTGGTATACAGAAACAGAAGTTTAGCTGGCCCTTATCCTAATGAAATACTTGATATACCCATCACTACAGTCAGCACGTTTGTATTACTAATGAGTTCATTAGCTATGGTTATGGGGTTGAGTTATGTACAACAAGGCAGGCAAGTGCTTGGTAGATATTGGACGCTAGCTACTGCACTATTAGGAATGGTGTTTTTAGGATTTCAAGTATATGAATTCTCTCACTTCGCTCATATCGGCTTGACACCTCGAACTAATATATTTGGAACTACCTTCTTTACAATGACAGGGTTTCATGGGGCTCACGTAACTTTTGGGGTGCTCTGGTTGTTAATATTTGCATATTCTAGATTAGCTATCTCTTTTAAAAATAAAATGCTTATTGTCGCATCTTTCATTAGTGTAGTAGTTGCAATGGCAGGGTTAATGATGACAGAAACCTTAGATGTTATACCTCACATGCCATTTTCAATTGCTATGGCAGTTACAGCGATTGGGTTAATTGGCACAATTACCTCACTATATTTATTAAAGTCACCAGATACTCAGCCTGAAATAGTATCTAAAGAAGAAGGAAATTTGGAGTTAGCGGGATTGTACTGGCACTTTGTTGATATAGTTTGGATCGTTATATTTACAGTTGTTTACTTGGTATCCGCAAAAGATGGAGCGCCGCTATTATGAAAATAGTAATCGATTTAGGGAAGATGAAAGATTCTTTAATTAATATGTATAACAGTTTTTTAGGTCATGATACTAAGGGTTATTTTAGAGTCCCGGATACTCCACAAGATTTACCTAACCCTGAAAACGACACTCCATGGGCAGGGACAATAAAATATTCAATAGAAAAATTCAATAAAATAACTAAAAAGGGTGGCCATGGCACACCTGTTTTTTATGTATGGGTTGGATTTTGGTTGGCGATAATAACTTTAATTGAGTTTGGAATTTTTTATGTAGAAAGTTTAGGGGTTCTTATGATTCCTATACTTCTTATCCTCTCTCTACTTAAGTTTATTATGGTAGTAGGATTTTTTATGCACCTTAGATTCGATAATAAAGTATTTACCTATATGTTTGTATCAGGGTTTATTTTAGCAACAGTAATATCGATACTTCTATTAGTACTACTTTTTATTAAGCCTTAAAGTTAGCAAAAAAACCGCTCTTTTCTAATATTCCTAAAACTCCAGAGTCGGATATGTTTTTATATGGCAATTTATAGTGATCAAGCCAAACAGCTGATAAGTCACTTTGAATTTGATGCATTCCTGTTTTTGAATTTTTTCTTATTAGCAATGTTCTGATAATAGATTCAGAAAGACTAAGCTCAGGAGTTATAAATTCATAAGGGGTTTTCTTAAATTTTGAACATTTAGAAAGAAGTTGGTCTAAACTTTCACCATCTTTAGTTTTTACACCGGATGATTTTAATTTTTCCGATATAAGAAATTCAGATGAAAAACCCTGCCTCTCTAATTTTTTGAAATCAATGCTATAAACTTTTTCTTTCCTACTTTTTGGCATGTTAACCTTCTAATAATATTACTTCTGTCTCGTCTCCTGATTTAATTACTTTACAGTCCTCGGGACAAATTGCAAGCCCATCTGCAAAAACTAAAGAGCTAAGTATATTAGAGTTTTGATTATTGTAAATTTCTGCAATAAATTCATTATTTTCCTCTAATACCTTGACTCTTGTATACATTCTTCTTCCGTCGGTGTTAGTAATATCATTTGTTAGCTTAGCCTTAATTTTTTTTCTCATGATGTCATTTGCACCCATCATCTTTAAAATAATTGGTCTTACAAATAATTCAAAGCATACATAAGCACTAACAGGATTTCCGGGTAAACCTATCTGAAAAACATTCTCTCCTTCTAAATTTAGTCTGCCAAAAGCTAATGGCTTTCCGGGTTTCATATTAATGCCCCAGAAATTAATCTCTCCTTTTTCGAGTAAAACGTCTTTTATTAAATCAAAATCTCCCTTAGATACTCCCCCAATAGAAATAATAAGGTCACTATTTCTACAAGATAAAATTGCTGATTCAATATCTTCTTTTCGGTCTCCTACTATATTTAATAAATTTACTTCGCCACCTGATTCTTTAATTGCTGAAGAAATAATAAAAGAGTTTGAGTCATAAATTTGTCCTGGTTTTCTTTCATCTCCTGGCATAACAACTTCATTACCTGTCGATATAACAGAAATAACAGGTTTTCTAATAACAGGCACATTATTGATACCAAATGATGCCAGAACTCCTAAAGAAGGGGGATTTAAAAGGTGACCAGCTTTTAATACCAATGAGCCTTTTTTATAATCTAGCCCTGCCTCTCTTATATTATCTCCTAAATTTACAGGGGTATTTATAGTTACTTTTTTAGGGTAATTTAATCCTCTCATAGGCCCACTATCAGTATTTTCAAAAGGAACTACACTGTCTGCACCTTTAGGTATTTCTCCGCCAGTCATTATCCTAATTGCTTGACCTTTATTCAAATAGGCTTCTGACTTATTTTCAGCTCCGACTCTCCCAACAACTTTCAATTCGGTTATTTTATTGTCAATAATATCTTTGTATTTTATTGCAAAGCCATCCATTGCTGAATTATCTTTTTCAGGCAAATTAAAAGGTGCAAATATATCTTTGCTTAACACATAATTTTGAGAGTCAATCAGAGGCAAATCAATAGAATTAAGATTAGAAAAATTTGAGAAAATTATTTCTTGAGCTTTTTTTACTTCTAAAAGTTTAGAAGTTGATTTTTCAGGTTTCATATTAAGATCTTATTTGGAAGTCTATTTTATTTTTTAAAGAATTTAGAATGCTTTTCTCACATTGATCAATTTCATTTCCAGATAATGTTTTTTCTAATGATCCATAAGTTGATCTTACTGTAACCGACTTGGTTCCAAGACCCAAAGATTCATCTTCATAAACATCAATTACTTGAGAATCTAAAACAAGTGGATTTTCCTTGAATGTTTCAATTATTAAATTAACAGTGACATTATTTCTAATGTCAAAACTAATATCTCTTTTAGATACTGGATATTTACTTATAGGAGCAAATTTAATATCGCCTTTGGGAATAAATTTTGAGAAAAGCTTCTCTACATCTATTTCTATTAAAATTAATTTTTGATTTTTGATTTCAAAATTATTTAGAACAGATTTAGATAATTCTCCAAAAATACCAATTTCATCTTTTCCGTTAATAATTTTAAAGCTTTTTTCTTGGCTGAAAATAGAGCTGTTCGCTGGAGATATCTCATAATCTAACCTTAACTCTTTAAATAAACTCCCGATAGATCCTATGGCATCATATATATCTACTTCTCTTTCATGCTCCCAAAGATTCTTTTCAAGCCTACCAATAATTCCATAAGTAAGGAGTCTTCTTTGAATTGGCAATTCATCATTCTTAGATTTAATAAAAGAGGTTCCTAACTCGAACAATCTAACATTCTCTGAGGAATTTCTAATATTTAAATTTAATGATTTTATTAATCCAGATTTTAAAGTTGGCTTCATATACTCAACTTCTCTCGACATAGGGTTTAAAATTTTTATCATCTCTGAATCCTTAATTGAAGGGGACACAGATTTAATATTTTCATATGAATCTGCAGAGTAATTAATTACTTCATTGAAGCCTATGGATGTCATTATATCCTTGATATCTTCATAAAAATCTAAAATAGGGTTTTCATTATATTCAGGTATGATTCCAGACAAAGGTTTAGCAGGAATAGAATCATAACCCTCTATTCTGGCAACCTCTTCAATTAAATCTTCAGGTATATTTAAATCTGGCCTCCAATATGGTTGGCTTACAGTCCAATTATTGCCATCTTTATTTTTATCTTTTTTATATGTAAATCCAAGACGATCAAATATACTTTCAATATCTAACTTAGAGTCTGTCCCTAAAACTGAATTAATTTTACTTTCAGAAATTACTAGCTTTGTATCGTCCTTCAATTTGCCTCCCTCATCCTCTACTTTTGATGATATCTTGCCTCCACAAATTTCTAGTATTAGTTCTATTGCTCTATAAAATGCTATTTCACATAACTCAGGCTTTAAATTTTTCTCAAATCTTAATGTGGCTTGGCTTTTTAAATCTAATTTAGATGCAGTATTTCTATTGTTACCTCCCTCAAAACATGCAGACTCTAAAACAATTGAGGTTGTAGAGTCAGATATACCAGATTCTATGCCTCCTTTTATTCCTGCTACTGCCATTGGGGAGTCAGAATCAGCAATAACTAACATTGATGGGTCCAAATTTCTTTCAATGCCCTCAAGAGTAATTAGCGACTCATTATTTTTTGCTCTTCTAACTTCAATTTTGCCATTTTTTACTTTTTCATAGTCGAAAGCATGCAATGGCTGCCCAAGCTCAAACATAACATAATTTGTTATATCAACTATATTATTAATTGGGTTTTCTCCAATTGATATTAATGCATTCTTAAGCCAGCTTGGAGAATCCTCTATTTTGACATCACTTATAACGATACCCATATATCTAGGACAAAGATCAGAATCGATAATTTTTATATCTAAATTATCGTTATATTCCTTACTCTCTTTAATTTTTTTTATTTCAATACTTTCTTTTAGAGTGCTTTTAGTTAATGCAGCAATCTCTCTTGCTATTCCATACATCCCAAGGCAATCTGGGCGATTTGGAGTGAGCTCTAAATCTATAATTATGTCGTTATAAATATCTTTTAAATCTTGGCCCACTTTTAGATTATTGTTCAAATCCATTATTCCGTCGTGATCATCTCCAAGGCCTAACTCAAGAGCAGAACAAATCATCCCATTTGATATCTCACCTCTAATTTTAGTTTTATTCAATGTCTCCATTTGATTTGTTTTAGGGCTAAAAAGCTTAGAACCTACAGGCGCAAAAGCAATTTTCTGATTTTTATATAAATTATTTGCTCCGCAAACTACCTTTACCTGATTTCCTCTGTCATTTACTAAAACTAAATTTAGCCTATCTGCGTTAGGATGTTTAGATACTTCTAACACCTCCCCCACAACTATTCCTTCCCAATTTCCTTGTCTCTGAACTGAATCAACTTCAGTTCCAGATAAAGTAAGCTTATGAAGAAGATCATCAATATTATTCAAATCTATATCAACATATTTTTTTAACCAATTTATAGGTGCCTTCATAAAATTCCTTCTTTAAAATTGATTTAAAAATCTAAGATCATTTGAATAAAATAAACGAATATCGTCTATATTATGTTTTATCATTGCTATTCTTTCAGGCCCCATACCAAAAGCAAATCCAGATATATTAGGATCTGTATATCCAGCTTTTTCAAAAACTTTCGGATGAACCATTCCCGCTCCAAGAATTTCCAACCATTTGCCTTCCCAAAAAATTGACATATCTACGCCAGGCTCTACGAATGGGAAATAATCACATCTGAACCTAATTTTTGTGTCATTACCGAATATTTTCTTTGCAAATTCATAAAGAGTGCCTTTCAAATCTGCAAAAGTAAGATTCTTATCTACTGCCAAACCTTCAACTTGATAAAAATGCCACTCATGAGTAGCGTCTGTAGCTTCATATCTATAGCATTTACCAGGAACTATAACTCTTATTGGTGGGTCTTGACTCTCCATTATTCTTGCTTGTACAGGCGAGGTATGTGTCCTCAACAACATCTTTTCGCCATTGCTATTCATTTTTTCATCAATCCACATTGTGTCCCACATATCTCTGGCAGGATGATCTTCGGGTATGTTTAACATATCAAAATTATATTTATCCCATTCTATCTCTGGTCCCTCAGCTACTTGAAATCCTAATGATGAAAAAGCTTTTTTTATCTCTCTTAAAGTTTGGGTTACAGGATGGAGTTTTCCAACCTTGACTTCTCTTCCTGGTAAAAAATGGTCTAAAGAAGAATTTTGTTCTTTTTTACTTGGCTCTAACCTTTCTAAATGGTCGTTATACAGAGCCTCAAGTTCAATTCTTAATTTATTCCCCAGCATCCCCACCTCTTTTTTTAAAGACACATCAATATTTTTAATATCTTTCAAAATTAAGGATAATTCTGATTTTCTTCCTAGAAATTTTATCTTCCATTCTTCTAAATCAGGTACAGAATTACATGATTTTAAACCTAAATTAGCTTGTTTTTCAAGTTTTTTTAACTTCTCTAACAATTAATTGCTTAACCTTCCTAAAAATCCTCATTTGGCTTAATTTAATAAAAAATTAGTATATGTATATAAAATTAAGTTGAATTTTATCTATTATAGTTGAACAATCAAGTTTATTTAAGTACAATCTTTATATTAAATTAGATGTAATTTTTGTTACTCTAGT
>PBNX01000017.1 GCA_002723375.1 Dehalococcoidia bacterium | reverse complement strand
TTAGAAATGGAACAACAAAGAGAACAGATGCAAATTATGATGGAAGAATTAGAATCTAGAGGAAATGCTTATGAAGAAGAGCAATGCTACGTAGAATCTGAAGAAGGAGCAAGAGGGCTTTTTGGTAATCTAGAAATAGGTGCTCAAATAGACTGCACCATAGGAGATGATTTTGAGGAAAGACTTAAAGATCCAACTACATTAGCTATGCTTGGTCTTATGGTAACTGTAGGGGCTACAGTGCTTCAAATGATTAGAGGAAACTGACTAAAATCTGATATTAATCAAATTAACTTCCTTCTATTAAATCAGTTAAACATGAATTAAGGGTCAGTTTTGTATAACATAGTTAAATGGGGAGAATAATTAAATATATTTTTATAATCTCTCTATTTCTGTTTTTTGCTCCGCAACTTTCTATTCAAGCCCATCAATTTGAAATTAAAGATGATAGAGTTCAATTCTTTGATAAGCCTGAGACTGAAGGAAGAATAGTGTATTCGGTTATACCAAAAGGCAAAGATCATCCTGATCTTTGGATAATGAATGCAGACGGAAGTAATAATCGCCCTCTTACTGATACAGGTTATGCAGAAATTCACCCTGCAATATCACCAGATGGAGAATATGTTGCTTTTTCTCATGACAGAGAAGGAGAGTGGAGAATAGCGATAATGAGTATAGATAATCCCGGTCCTAATGATCCATGGCCAATTACATTTTACAATAACCAAAGATTTCCGTACTGGGGGGAGAATGGATTGATTGCCTTTCATTCAGACCAAGAAGGAGTATGGAGCATATGGTCTAAAGATCCTTTTATGAAAGGTGATCTTTACGGGAAAGACCTTAGAGAAGTGTCTAAAACAATACAGAACGACGGCAAGGCAGTGGAGAATAATTTGGGAAAACCATCCTACAGTAATGACGGAAAGTATTTAGCTTATAGTAAAGATAAAGGACCTAATCCCGGCAAAGAACGTAGACTATGGGTTTTGAACAGACAAGATAACACATCATGGCAAATTACTCGTGAGTTGAGTGACGCTGCTAAATTTTACAAAGGGGAAAATTGGTACCCAGAAGCAAATAGACTTCCTGTTGTTGTGTATGTGCATTTCGATCAAGGAAGACCAAATATAAGATGGGTAACTGTTGATGGAACCAAAGGTGGAAAGCTTACCGATAGAACGAAATGTGGGCCAGCATGTGAAATGAAGGATCCTAAATTTGGTCCTGCAAGATCACAAGAAGTGCTGGCTTATCTTGAAAATACTGGTCCTGAATATTGGCAAATTGGAATGATGGATATTCACAGAGGAATAGGAATGCCTACTTATTTTATTACTGGAGGCAAAGACAATCCTCAATCCATTGGATCTGTACTTTCTTTCGACTGGGGGCCTTTTCCTGAAAAGAATACTAGGACAGGATCTCAAGGTAACAAGAATCCAGGAGGCACAAAAAAAAATATGAATGATTTGGGTGAGGAGAGGCGTATTAAGCAGGTGGAGCTTGAAGATGAAATGAGAAGGTTGGATGAGGAGAGGCGTATAAAACAGAATGAGCTTGAAGATGAAATGAGAAGGTTGGAGGAAGATCAAAGGCTTAAAAGAAAAGAAATGGATATGGAGCTTAGGCGTAAAGAAGATTTATCTAGAGAGGAAGAAAATAGACTAAGACAAGAAATGGAGATGGAGATGGAAAGAGAGAGGATGGAGATGCAGAGAGAGAGGATGGAGATGGATATGGATATGGAAAGAGAGAGGATGGAGCAACAAAGAGAGATGATGAGAAACATGGATGGAGATGGAGGTCGTGACGATTTCTTTGAGCCTGATGAAAGATGCTTTATAGAAAACGAAGAAGAATCCAGAGGTCTTTTTGGTAATATAGAAATAGGGTCTGAGATTGATTGTAATGAAACTCAAGGAATGCAAGATAGGCTAAGAGACCCAACTACACTAGCTATGCTTGGCCTTGTTGTAACAGTTGGCGCCACAATGCTTCAAATGCTTAGAGGAAATTGAAATAATTTCAATTTCCTCTAATTGAATAAAATATCTAAAAATAGTTATTTAGAAAATTATCCCCTTATCATTCCTCTGCCAATAATTATTGACCAGATTGTGTAAATAATAAAACACAATCCAGTTGCAATATTAATTGTATTTGCTTGATCTGGAGCAAAAGGAATTATAAATGCAGTTACAAAAACTACAGTTGCTGCAACAGCTGCGATAAGTGACAAAGTAGAATTCAACTCTTCTCTTGTCGAAGCTGCTAAGGCAATCAGTATTCCACCTGCTCCGAAAAGAGCTGTGGCTGGAATATTAATTGAAAAAAATGCTTGTGCAAGAGCTTCACTTGCTCCAACCCCAGATGAAATCCCAATCCCAAATCCACTAGCAATACTCCATCCAGTAACCGCAACAAATACAAATGGCATGCCAGTTCTAGCCATCGCATGACCATTGCCGCCTTCCATTGACTGCACGAAGTACATTAATCCTGAAATTAATGTTATTAAGCCAAGAGGAACCAGTAATCCAGTAATGATACCTAATTCAGGATTATCTACTAAAACTTTCATAACTTCTGCTGAATTTGTTGGATCAGGTGTACCTCCTATCCCAAGTACTCCACCAGGTTGAATAAAATAAGCTACAAGCGCAATAATAGGGCCTAGCACCAAACAATACCCAGCCATTTTTTTTGCATCCAATGTACCCATAATTACCTCCAAAATATTATTATTTTATAAGTAAATTAATCTTATATAATTAAATTTAAACAAACAAATAACTATGAATAAAAAAATATTTATACCAATTTATATTATTTTTCTGATTGGGTGTTCCCCAGAAATAGCAGAAAACCAATTAATTATTAATGAAAATATAATTGAAGACTATAAAGATTATGAGATAGATGAGTCTCAAACCATATTAAAAAAATTAAACCTAAATAAATCTTTTGATAACCCATGGGGGTTTGATTTTATTAACGATAATGAAATAGTAATTACAGAAAAAAATGGAAAATTATCACTTATTAATCTATCAAATGAAGCTGTCTCTGAAATAAAACATCAAATTCCTTCAGTTCAACATGGTCAAGGAGGTCTGTTGGATATAATTAAACATAATGATTATCTTTATGTTTCATTCACAATTGAAAATAATCAAAAAAAATATACGACCGCAATTGGAAGAGGTAAATTTGTAAGTCCATTTAATATTTTGACTGATTTTCAAATTCTCTTTATAGCTGAGCCTTTTTATTCTGATGGAAAGCATTTTGGATCTAGAATAGTAATCAAGGATGATCAAATTTATGCATCAATTGGAGAAAGAGGGCAAGGAGATGTAGCTCAAGATTTAAATTCACATGCAGGAAGCATAATACGAATTAACCTAGATGGAACGATTCCTGAAAATCCTTACTTAAATGATGAAGGAGCTTTGGCTGAAATCTTCATGATAGGTGTAAGGAATCCTCAAGGTATGGCATTAGCAAAAGATAATGAAATTTATATAAGTAATCACGGAGCTAAAGGTGGCGATTTTATTGGATTAGTTAATGCTAAAAAAAATTATGGATGGGATAAAATTGGGTGGGGAGGAACACACTATTCTGGATTTAAAATTGGAGCAGGAGATACTTTCAGTGATGAATTTTATAAACCTATTTTATCTTGGGTTCCATCTATAGCACCAAGTGATATAGTTTTTTATAATGGCGATGAATTTGCTGACTGGAATGGAGACCTAATTGTCTCATCTTTAAAATATAAGATGTTAATAAAATTAGAATTTGAAGAAGGAAAAGTAATAAATCGAGTAATTATTTTAAAAGATAAAATTGGAAGAGTAAGGGACGTTGATATTAATTCTAAAGGAGAAATATTCCTAATATCTGATGAAAAGAATTCTGGATTGTGGAAATTAAAATCAAATTAAATTATTTCATATCATCAATTAATTCTTCACACACTTCTATCTGCCCCTGACAAATCATAATAACATTTCCAATAACTACATATGCACCATAGCCTGCAGTAGATGTTGTAGATTCAGCGCTAGTAGTTTCAATTAAAGCATTTGTAAAAGCAACAACAGCATTAATCGTTTCTTCAGCAGTATCAACTCCATAATTTATAGCATCAGAATGAGATTCATAAAATCTTACTTCTATATCTTTTGGCCCAAAGCTACTTTTATAAAATCCTAAATAAACTTCAGTCGCTTTTGGAGTAATTGCTTCTCCAGTTTTTTTATCAACAGCATCAGCTTTTAATGGCTTTGGCTTTTTGAGACCAGCCCCTTCAAAATCAGAAATTGAATAATTATTTTCTTCATTTATTATCTTTGAAGTAACAATACCTGCTTCTGAAGAATCTGAATTATCCTTATTTCCACATCCTAATATAGTGATTATGCTCAAGGATGTTACTAGTATTAATGTATTAATTTTCATAATAATTATCTCTCTTAAATAAATACTAAATTAATATTTAATAAAGATCTAATATAATCAATTAAAAAAAATAATTAGAATCAGAAAAGTTGCTATACTTACTGCAAATATCATCAAGTTGTTCTTATTAAATATATTCATGGCTTTCTTAGTTTATTAAAGATTCTTTAATAATAGTCCTTATATCTTTATTCAATCTTCTTGTTTCTTCTGATTCTAAAACTTGCGTCATAAATACAACCGAAAATTCATTAAAAGGGCTAATGTAAAACGAAGTATTCGCAGCTCCACCCCAACCAAAATCACCATCAAAACTATTATTTTTATTTAAAGAAGAGTCAATTACTATTGATCCTCCCAAACCATAACCAACGCCCTTATAATACTCTTCTCCAGATAATTTAAATTTAGATAATTCAGTCATATCAAGATTATTTGGCAGATGATTTCTCATCATAAGGTCTGCGGTATCCTTTGAAATCAGTAAGTTACTTTTACCTGATTTAGAGTTTAATAATTCAGATCCAAATTTTTGATAATCTGAAATTGTTGACAACAAACCTCCGCCACCTGAGAAGCAATTAGGCTCATTAAAAAAATCTATGTCTTTTATTTTTGAATTTTTATTTTCATTTAATCCCTCATAAGAATCTTTTTCAATATTCCATCTATAACACGGGGCAAATCTTTCTTTTTTTTCTATGTCTAAATAGAAAGAAGTGTCTATCATTCCTAGGGGAACAAAAATATTTTTCATCAAGTAATCTTTAAGTGAGATATTAGAAATCCTTTCAATAATAAATCCTAAAATATCAATAGAAAGAGAATAATTATAGTGAGATCCAGGGGAGAATTCTAAAGGTATATCAGATAATAAATTAATTATTTCATCAGCGCTAAGTGTTCCATTAATACCTCTTGAATCAACTACATTTTCAATTCCTGATCTCCCGTATTCTTCATCTACAGGTGTTTGTTCCTGAAGACCATAAGTGAGGCCTGAAGTGTGGGTAAAAAGATCAAGCATAAGCATATCTCTATTTGCTACCTTTGTTTTAAAATCGCCCTTAGATCCAGATTCATAAACTTCAAGATTATTCCATTCAGGAATAAATTTTTTAACTGGGTCATCTAAATTAAATTTTCCTGTTTCAAATAACTGCATTGCGGCTGTAGAGACAATAGGTTTTGTCATAGAAAATATTCTAAATATAGAGTTTTTAGAAAAAGGTTTTGATTGTTCTTTATCTAAATACTTTGAATTAAAATAATAGCTTTCCTTATTATTTTCATAAATTGATATAGAAAATCCAGGGTAATATTTTGGGACATATTCTTTAGAAATAAATTCAACCAAAGATGTTAGCTTATCGCAATCAAAATTACTCACTTGCTATTAATATGCTAGTGCTCTTGATCTGTAAGCAGTTCTTAAATCTTCTTGTTTAAACTCTAATGGTTTTTCACCCAAAGCAAATTCATAAAGGGCAGCTTTATAAATTCCTTCAAGGGTGTAAATTATAGCTACAGAGATTACAGCACAACCAAAACCAATTCCTATTCCAAGCACTTGACTAAATATTCCAAAAAACCAACCTATAACTACACTTGCAAGTATTGCTAGTAGTTGAAAAATACCAAAACCAAAATTAGCAATTACTTGATCTCCCCAAGTCTTTTTAAATAAACTCGTTGATCTTTTTATAGCAGAGATTGGGCCTAAATTTTCTGAGACAATAATTGGAACCACAAAGAAAGTCATCATAGCCCAGCCTGCCTGCAACATACTTCCCAAAATATTTCTAACTATTCCGTCTCTTCTGCTTCCTTTAATTGCAGCAATAAGAATAGCAACTATAGTTACTATGATAGACCAAAAGAAAATATGATGAATATGCTTTAATGCGTGAGATAATCCTGATCTTACATTTGGATCTCCTCCTCTTAATCTTTCGAGGGCAGCAGAAACTAAAGCACTATTAAAAAAAACAATTAAAAAGTTAGCAACAAAGACAATTGGTATTAAAGGAGTTGGGTCACCTCCTTGTTCAGGATCCAGATTATCAAGAGCTCCAGTAGTAGAAATAATTAAAATTAATAAACCTACTGATATAGCAGCAAAAATTGGGAAAAAAATTAGTTCTTTGTCTTTTTTTAATACATCCATGCAAGACTTAATCATTTTAAATGTATTAGAAATTCTTCCGAAAAAACCTCCAGAAACCATATTTTATCCTTTACTATAATTTAATCTAATTCTAAATTAAATTTCTTGTAATTTAAAATTAATTTATATTGACAACTTTTAGCTCTAGACTTACTATCTCATTGTTATGAAATTATACTGCGCAAATGTAAGTTGTTGCTGTACCTGTTTAGACAGGGGCATCTAGTTGCGCAAAATAATCAAGTAACGTGAGGATGGCCCCGAAAAATCGGGGCTTTTTTTTTAAATGGAAACAATTGCAAAAAATCTAATAAATATAAAACTATCATCGATAGTTGCTGCTATTTTTATAATTGGATTTGGATTTTACTTAAATACAATTAGCCAGATTACTGGGTTAATTTGGATCTTTTCAGTTTTAGCAGGCATTACTTTACAAAGAAGTAGGCTTTGTTTCGCCTCATCTTTTAGGGACCTTTTTTTATTTGGAAGCACTAAGACTTTAAAGGCAATATTAATTGGTTTAATGATTTCATCTCTTGGATTCGTGCTTGTTATGAGATCTATTGTTCTAGATCCAACTATAGGATCAATACCCTCAGATCCATATATCCTTCCTTTTGGAATTTCTACAGTTATTGGAGGATTATTATTTGGTTTTGGAATGGTAATTTCTGGAGGATGCGTTTCTGGCTCTCTCTATAGAATTGGAGAGGGATATATTGCCTCATTAGTTACTATAATTGGAGTATTAATTGGGCTAACTATCTTATCCCTAACTTGGAATTGGTGGTGGGATAATTTGATAAGCAATGAACCGAAACTTTGGCTTCCTCAGATACTTGATATTGGGTATCTAGGTGCTTTTCTTATCACTTTATTGATTGGAGGGGCAGTATTCATTGGTTTAACTTTTTTTGAACACAAATCAGGATATAAAGAATATAAATTTACTCAAAAAGAAACTCAATTTGAATCTTTGATAGAAAAATTAATGTCTCCTCTATATGTGATTTTTAAGTTACCTTGGAATATAACTCTTGGAGCAATAATTATTGGATTTATAAGTATGTTTTTATTATTGATAGCTAAGCCCTTTGGTGTAACAGGAGAACTTTTTGCATCATCTAATAGAATTCTTGACTTAATTGGAATTGCTCCAATAAACAAGGGTTTAAATGAGTTAGGGGGCTGTGTTGCAAACGCTTCTTCAAATTCTTCTTATATTTCAAATTCATTTGCTGCTACGTGGGGCATCATTCCAGGATCTTTTTGGCTTCATCACTTGCAGGTGAATTTAAAATAAGAATTCCTAAAGAAAAATTAAGGTTTTTCCAGTCAATTTTTGGAGGAGTGTTTATGGGCTATGGAGCAGGGCTTGCAATAGGATGTACTTTAGGATCTTTCTTTTCAGCAATTCCTTCTATGAGTCTAAGTGGATGGCTGTTTGGCCTTTCTTTGGCTGGAGGAGCATTCATAGGCACAAAGGTTATAAGGAGATTCTAATGAAACGATTAGAAGAAAAATTAATTGATCTTAGAAAAATAAAGTCTTCAGAGCAAGTTTCTAAAGTTAACCAAATATTGGCAGAAGAAATTAACGAAGTAGTAATACTTACTGACTTAGAAGTAATTATAAAAATGATACCAATGCAAATATTAGAAAAAAATCTAACTTGCAAAATGAAAATTATTGACGATTATTGGCAAATTAAATTAATTAAAAAGGGGGATTAAAAAATGATTAATGCTAAAAAAATTTTAGATGTAAGAGGTGAAATATGTCCTTACCCTATGATGATTACTAATAAGGAATTAGATTCTAATCCAGATATAAATTCTTTTGAAATAATACTAGATCACCCTCCTGCTCTTTCAACAATTCCGCCAGAAGCAATGAAAAGGGGCTTTGACTGTGAAATTGAAGAAAGCAGCTCTGGCGAATGGAAAATATTATTAACAAAAATTTAGGAGATAAAAGATGAAAACATTATTAACTTTAATAACATTAACTAGTTTAATATTTATTTCCTGTGCAGAATCAGAAGGAAATCTAAGTGAAATTGATGGAAGAGGTTACAGTGATCCTTCAAGATTAGTTAGTACTGAGTGGCTTGAATCTGAAATAGATAACGAAGAAATAATAATTATAGACGTTAGAAAAAAAGAAGATTATGACAAAGGACATATTCCAGGTGCTTTTCACATGACTCCTGGAGAAGTATTTCAACAAGAAATAAATGGAGTGAAAGGAATGTTGCCCCAATCTAGTCATATTGAGAAAAATTTAAGTCTTATTGGTGCAAAAAATAATTCTACTATTGTTCTTTATGATGGGAATTCTAATTTATGGGCCTCAAGAGGGCTTTGGGCGCTGCAAGTTTATGGACATAAGAATACTAAACTTTTAGATGGAGTATGGAGTAAATGGGAAAAAGAAGGAAGAGAAGTATCAACCAGTATTCCTAAAGCAAATGCATCGAATTATAAATTTGAATCATCTCTAGATAGTTCAATAATTGCAGGATTTGACGAAATCCTTGAGTCAATAGAAGACCCAACAAAGATAGTATGTGATACAAGGTCACCAGAAGAGTATGCAGGAAAAGATGTTAGAGCTGACAGAGGAGGTCATATTCCTAACTCAAAAAATGTAAATTGGGTTATGGGAGTAAATGAAGAAGGAGAATTTAAATCTGCATCAGAATTAAAACAACTTTATGAAGGAGCAGGGATTACTAATGGAGAAACAATTTATACATTGTGTCAAACTGCTGTAAGAGCTACCCATACTTGGTTTATTCTTACTGATTTATTGGGCGAAGAAAGTGTAAAAGTTTACGATGGCTCATGGACTGAATGGGGCAATGATCCCTCACTTCCTATTGAAACAAGATAATCTAAATGTTATAAATAATTTCAATTATGAAATATTTATTAATAGCATTTTTAATTACCTTGATTAGCTGTTCTTATGCTAGTCAGCCAAAGGAAACAACTAAAGTATTTACTATCGATGAAGTTAAATCATCTGGCTTTAAAAAAAGAGGAGAGTTTCAAACCGAGTTTAAAGATTCAGAAGTTTCAACATGGGGGTTTTATAAGGGTAGAGAAGTTGCATTTATAATTTATCCTTCAGTAGATCTAGCAAACTCTAGTGGCCTGGAAACTGCACAACAACAGACTGAAAAAATAGAAATTACAGAGAGAAATATAGGTCATGGGCCAAATGTAGAAAAGCTTGCCTGTAGAGGTTATAAACCTGGAGTTGGGGTTTCTGGAAGAGGGGGATTAAAACTTAATTCATATTCACAATCAGCATTAGGGCTTAATGGAACTTTAATTATTAATAAATCAAATATTTTTTTAACTAATGATGAAATTGAAAATAATGCACCTCCTTGCGTAAGAAGAGAGCCTCTTTACACTCATTATAAAATTTATGGAAACCTAGTCATTATGGCTGAACCTCTAACAACTGAAGATGAAAATGATACAGCGGATTTTATCGAAAATTTATCCGGAGCCTTACCGGAATAATTTAAGGCTTAAGTCCAAAAACAACCCTGAAACCTTTTAGTCTTTTTATAACTTCATAAAGGAGTATGCATATTAATGTAGTTAGAAAAAACATTAATATTAATTTTATAAATGGAGCAATTGGTAGGGAGTAAATATAAACCGCAAGAAATTGCTGTACAGGCATATGAAAAATATATATAGGGAATATGGCTACTGTCATATAAGTCAGAATACGATTTTTTTTATTCAAAAACGAAGAGGCCAGGCCAGTAAAAGATAACATCCAACAGACTGCCTCAAAAGCTATTAGGATATTATTAACAAATAGTGGATATGCCCCTAAACCACCTTCCCAAACAGGAAATAAATAAAAAATTAATCTTTGCAAGAATAAAATAATAGCTAAACTTAATGTTATAAATTTTATATTTCTAACTGCATTCCAAAATATATCTCCAGATGAAGCGAAAAGAAATCCAATTAAAAAGCATATCAATCCAACGAAGAATCCATGAATATTAAATTCCCCAAAAGGTAAAAAAGGAATTCCAGCAAAATTTACAAAATTTGAATAATCTTTTGGATTAAATATTCCAGCGATTAATGTCATGGGCACAGAAAATAAAATTAACATTAAGAATTTATTCTTTATTAAACTATCTACAACACTAAATATTTTTATGTTTGTTTTTTTAATGGAAATAATTGGAAGAATAAGTAACGAATAGTAGAAAATTGAATTTAAAAACCATAAGTAAGCTGGTGCGGGCCAATAAGAAAAAGCAGAATTGTAATGATTTTGATAAATAAAAAAATATATAGGTGTTATAAAAAAACTACAAAAAGTCAGTGGCAATATTATTCTCTTAAATCTTTCTTTAATCAGTTCGTCAGTATTTCTTCTCTTAGATGAAAAACTTAATGCCATGCCACCAATAAAAAATAATATTGGAATCCTCCATATATTTAATGCTGAAGATAAAACAAGTAGCAAATCAATTACAATATCTTTTTGATTGTTTACTATAAAAAATATTGCTTTAGTCTCTGGAATAAATGAAATAATAATGTGGTAAAAAATTAATAACAATAAAGCTATTGATCTTATTGAATCTATCTCATATCTTCTCATAACAACTCTATAGTAAGTTTATTAGCATATATGCAGACATAATTATCATAATTAAATTTTCAATTAAAGTTAAAGAAGAGATATCTAAATTAATAGATGAACCCATGCACGCACATCTTATAATTTCCCTTTTTTTTAGTGATATAAATACTCCAAAGAATTGTGAAGTCATAAAAATTAAAGTAAATAAATAAGCAGAAAATAAAAAGGTTTTTGAAAGAAAAATTAGAGCTAATATGAATTCAAAAAAAGGATATAGTATTGCAAATCCAGGAATAATTTTCGCTATTAAATCATATTTAGCAAAAGATTCACTAAAACCTTTAACATCAACTAATTTAAGAAAAGAAAAGATAAGAAAAAATATTCCCATATAAGAAATCATCAAGTCTTTTATTGAAAAAATATCTTTTGAAATTTGAATAGAAACAGATGAAACTAATACAACACTTAAAGCTATAAGTAAGGATCTCTTTGATGAAAAATATTCTATAAAGCTATTGAAAAAACTTTCATTAATTATTTTATAATTTTCAAGAGATTTAATTATTAAATTTAGTTCATTTAAAGAAACTTTTTTATTTGATTCTAAATATAGTTTATTATTTTCTAAATCAACATTTACATTATGAATATAAGGGTCTGAAGATATTGCTTTAGAAATACTATCTGCGCAGCCTTGGCAAGTCATTCCGGTTACTTTATAAATTTCCTTCAACCTTATTCCTTTTATTTGATAAAATATTTATATGAAAATTAAATTATTAAAATCAATTTTTATTTTACTAATTTTAGTTACTTCTTGCTCTACAGAAAAGACTGATGTTAACCAAGAAAATAAAACTAAAGATGAAATAATAAAAACCTCTAGTAACTCGGAAGCTTTTATTGAAGTAAATTTCTTAGAAGGTTCAATTGCAAGATATTTAGTTAGAGAGCAACTTGCTAACCTTGATTTTCCAATTGATGCTATTGGTGAAACTAACCAAATTAGTGGTTCAATTTTAATTGATACAGACGGTGAAGTTATTACTAATAAATCAAATATTGTTGTTAATGTAGCATCATTAAAAAGTGATAGCGGCAGAAGAGATAAATATATTTCCAGAAAAAGTCTTGAGTCAAATACTTATCCTGAAGCATTAATTAATATAAAAAAAATTAATAACTTACCTTGGCCTATCCCTAAAAATGATTCAGCAGAAATTGAAATTATTGGAGATATGACAGCTCATGGAGTCACACAACAAATAACTTGGAAGACAAAAATTAATTTTTTTGAAGATAATGTAGAGGGTTTAGCAAAAACTAATTTTAAATTTGAAAAATTTGATATGGATATTCCAAGAGTTGCAATAGTTTTAAGTGTGGATGATAACATCAGGCTTGAATTAGATTTCAAAGCTGAAATTAAATATTTAGAGTAAATGAAAAAAGTCCTTCTAGTTACAGACACTTGGGCGCCACAGGTCAATGGAGTAGTGACTACTTGGAAAAATCTAATAAATTATTCTGATAGACAAAGTTTATCTTTTGAAATATTACATCCATTCTTATTTAAAAGTTTTGCTTGGCCTTTCTATAAAGAAATTAGGCTGCCACTTGTCTCATATAAAACAATAGAAAATAAAATTAATAAAATTAATCCAGATTATATTCATGTCGCAACGGAAGGAATTTTAGGGTGGCATACAAGAAAATATTGTAATAAAAAAAATATTCCATTTACTACCAGTTACCATACAAAGTTTCCAGAATTTCTTTGGTCACTTTATAAAATCCCAAAGATTATTTCATACAAAGTAATTAAGAAATTCCATTCAACTTCATCTAAAATTTTAGTAAATACCTCTACAATGAAAAAGGATCTTAATTCAAGAGGATTTAATAATTTAATTGAATGGACAAGAGGAATAGATAGGAATATCTTCAAGCCATCTTTTGATAAAGAATTAAGAAAGGAAATTGATCCTGATAATAACAAGAAAATCATTCTTTTTGTTGGAAGGGTTAGTAAAGAAAAAAATATAAATTCTTTTTGTAAACTTAGTGATAAATCTAATAATTATAAATTTGTAATTGTCGGCGACGGACCCATAAAAGAAAGTTTGAAAAAGGCTTATCCAAAAATAATATTCGCCGGTTACAAGTTTGGTGAAGAGTTAGCCAGATATTATTCAATTGCTGATTGTTGTGTATTCCCAAGCCTAAACGACACTTTTGGTAATACTATAATTGAATCAATGGCTTGCGGTACCCCAGTTGCAGCCTTTCCAGTTAATGGACCTTTAGACATAATTAAAAAAAATAAGTCAGGATTTTTTGATAATGATCTTAATATAGCCATTCAAAAATCCCTTAAAATTAATAGAGAAGAAGTTGTTAACAGTACAGAAAAATATAATTGGGATTTATGCTTGGAAATCTTCATTAATACTATAGTTAGAAAAAATTAAGAACTTGATATAACCACAGAATTTATAAAATAAGTTAATGCAACCATAATAATTGTTACTAATAAAATTGATAACGTAACAATTACTGCAATTCTTGTTGTAGAAGGTGTATATCTCATTTCATAGAATCCAATAAAGCTTGTATATATCCTTGCGCAAATATTCTTGATCTGTATCCACCTAAGTTTCCGGGAAACTCTTCATCATTATATATATCTGGGCAATGATCATCCATAAAGCATCCTGTATATCCCGCATCTTTGTAAATATTCATTGCTTTTATCATATCTACATAGCCGGTATTTATAAACTCTTCATGAAACTTCTCTGGTGTAGGTCCTGATACGTTTCTAAAATGAACATACAGGACTTTATTTCTAGATGCGAAATATTCGATCATCTCGTATATATCCTCGTCCATTTCTGAAAATGTTCCTTGGCAAAATTCTATCGCGTTATGATCCGAAGGATATATCTCTATGAGTCTTTTAAACGCGGCGAAGTTAGTCATAATCCTAGGAACTCCCCCTAATTCATCCACTGGAGGATCATCAGGATGTATCCCTAATCTTATACCCTCCTCTTCAGCTACAGGAGTAACTGCCTTTATCCAATACTCTAAGTTTTGCCACAATAATTCTTTAGTAAGATTAGAAACATAATTAATTGGAAATGAATCAGTATGCTCAATTTTTATGCTATTTTTTCCTGCTAATTCTAAGTTTTCACTTTTAATGTCGAATGCAGTTCCTGACGCTTTCCCTCTAATTTCTTTTGGTTCAGTCCTTATAGGTCCTAAAGGCATCCATGTGTACCCCAATATTGGCACACCTGCCCTTGCCATATCTGTTATCTGTAAAATTAAATCTTCAATTAATTCGTCTCTTTTTGGCCCTCCAGTAACTACATCCCAATAATAAGGGTCAATGAAAAATCCACTTTCTACACCTACAAGATTCAATCCTTCAGATTTCAATTTTGTGACAATATTTTTGTATGCTTTAAAAGTTTCTAAAGGAGGATTGTAATGTTTTTTCATTCCAGGGCCGCCATAATGAATAATATTTTCAACCCCTAATTGTTTTGAAGTTTTAATAACTTCTTCAGTTATTTCTCTTATTGCCCAAGCACTTTTCATAGTAATATAATACATTATTAATTTTTAATTCATTGTACAATTAAAAAATAGTCACTTTTAAATAATTATGGAACACGAAATTATACAAATATCTGGGATTTTATCTGCATTATTTCTGGGAATAATTCTTGGTTTTTATCATTCTACAGACGGAGATCATGTAGTTGCTGTTTCCACTATGGCAAAAGATTATAAAAATATCTTTAAATCATTATGGATTGGCTTTTCTTGGGGTCTTGGGCATTCCACTCCTTTAATAATTTTAGGCACTCTAATTTTAATTCTCAAAGAGGGATTAATGAACATATACGAAACTGTATCAATTTATTTTGAGTTTGGAGTAGCTATAATGTTAATACTTTTGGGCGCACAGGTTTTCTGGAAATTATTTAATGGCTCAGTTCATACACATTCTCATGATCATGATGGAAACCATACACATCTACATGGATCTCACTCACATAGTGATAATAGTGAAAGTGATCACCATGATGAAAATCATCCATTTCTATCCCTATTTCCATTCTTTAGACCAAAATCATTTATTATTGGTTTAATACATGGGATGGCAGGTAGTGCAGCAGTTATGCTTGCAATTTTACCTACCACTCCAAGCATATTTACAGGCTTTATTTTCTTGCTCCTTTTTTCAGTCGGAACAATGTTATCTATGTCAATAATGACTATAGTTCTTGCTTTACCCTTTAGATTTTCTAATTCAGATAATTTAAGTAACTACATAATTGGAATTTTTGGATTTTTAAGTATTTTACTAGGAATGGCGCTTGGTTCAGATATTGCATTTAACACTAATTTCACTGGCTTCTTATGGTATTAATTTTCTTGCAATATTAAATAGCCATCTATAGATTTGAAATACACCTTGCCATCTTCATTAGAAGCTAAAATTTCAATATTTTCATTTAATATAAACTCCCAAATTTCTTGAGTATTTAATTCAATATCATTATCAGGAGGAATACAGAACATCTTTGTTGAGGCCCCTTGATTGATTAATAAATACCCTTCTTCGGATAAAGTATAAGTACCAAAGATTTGATTGCAGAGAAATTTTCCAGAGTAATTTCCATCTTCATTAAACTGAATATTCAAGGTGAAATCAGCACTGAAGTTATAAACATCGCTTCCCTTTATTAAACTTTCAACAAACAAATCTTTTTCTACAAGTTCAGAAATAGGTATTATTTCAGCACTAACTCCTAAATTATTATCAGACTGATCCCTAGATTCAATATCTAAAGGAATAATTACTGAATTAATTACATGAAAAAACCCATTGCTTACTTCGTTATCTGGAGAAAGGATATTAATGTTTTCATTTATTATTATCTTCTTATTAATAATATCTATATCTAGGCTTTCAGAAAACGTATCTAAATGAGAGAATTTTTTCATATTCTTTTCCTTAAATTTATAAGGTAAAAGATGCGAATTAATTATATTTGATAATAAAATTTTATCAGAAATTAAATTGCTTATTTCTTCTAGTTTAAATTTTGAATTAAAGGCTTCGTCAGTGGGAACCAAAAGAGTCATTTCATCCAAGGATATAATTTCTTGGTCCATTCCTGTGATCTCTAAGGCTTTCAAGAAAATGGAAAATTTCAACTTAGAGCCTGACGAAAGTTTTTCTATCTCATCAATTAAATTCCCAACTTCATCAACATCTCCAATAATTTTAGGATGATTATATTTCATTTCGCCTGAACTTTCTTTCTGAATAGGTGTAGGCACTTCAGTAGGCTCAGGAGTTGGCTCTATATTGTCTATTGGATTTAAATTCGGATTATCTGATACAGATTCATTGGCATCAGTCGGGTTAGAGCACCCCAAAATTAGTGAAATTATCAAAATGTAGGCAAATAAATATTTTCTCATATATATATTATCCTACATAAGCGGAATAATATCGCGGAAAAAGTTTTCAATATTAACACCTGAGAGAACTAACTAGAGGTTTAATCGAGAGATTGGGGATTAATTAGAACTCTCAGGCACATTTAAGCATATATTTTTAAAATACATTAGTGTTTCTGAATTTATTTATTATATTAATTATTTGTTAAATATTTAATTATTAAATTTATAAATAACAATTAATTCTCATAACTTAAATTCACTAATTTTTAGATATTTGTTAAATTTTATATAGGATGAATAATATTACCGGAAAAGTAGTATCTGTTAACTCTAGTATCAAAGGAGGTATCCCAAAGATGCCTCAAGATTCGATAGAAATATATAAATATGGAGTTAGAGGTGATTACCATTCAGGAAAAACAAACTTTCATGCTAAAAAAAATAATCTTGATAGGCAAATAACCATAGTCGCAAAAGAAACTGTTGATTTCATTAATAAAAATATAGGAAATAAAATATCTGCAGGAAGTCTTGGTGAAAATATTCTAATCCATGGATTTGGGGATCTAAGTAATGTATCTAATAAACACATTATGAAAATTGGAACAGATGTAGTGCTAAAGATAAACGGTCAAAATCAACCATGTTCTACATTGAATTCAATAGACAAAAGGGTTCTGAAATTAATAATAGGCAAAAGGGGGATTTTAGCAACTGTAGAATCTACAGGAATAATTAGAAAAGATGATGAAGTTAAAATTTATAAAAAATAATTTTTTTTTCATTATTATTCTAGCTTTCTTGCTAATTTCTTGTTCAGGAGATAGTGAAAAAGATTCTGAATTAGATATTTTTGATGGAAGGTATGATTCAAGTATTTTTTCAATAAATTCATTTAATAATATTGGATTTAAAATCAGCAAAGAATACGATATTAGTGAATTGCCAGATGCAATTGAGGCTCATTATGGATTTTGGGCAGAGGATAGCTTCGAAAGACTTTCTTATGAACTTAGATTTTATCCTTCAAATGAAATAGCCAAATCATCAGGAACTTTTTATGCAGAAGAGGCAACAGGAGAAGATGCAATAATAAAAAAGTCTGATGCTACATGGAAAGAAGGTATAAAAG
>PBNX01000016.1 GCA_002723375.1 Dehalococcoidia bacterium | reverse complement strand
TCTGATGAGCATGAAATAAGAATCATTGAAAACAACGAAGTAATTATTATTATTTTAAAAATTTGAAGCATATTATTTAATTTCTGGATATGAATTCCATGGTTCATTTGATTCAATTAATTTTGAGAATGCAAGAATGAGATTTTCTTTCATTAGGCCCCCTACTACTTGCATTCCTATAGGAAGGTTATCTTTGCTTCTTGTTACCGGGATGCTTGCAGCAGGATTTCCTGTTAGATTAAAAATATATGTGAACGGAGTCCAATCCCAAAAGGGACTGCCACACTTAATGCCATTAATTTCTTCAGGATATTCATTAATTTTAAATGGCTTTACTGCTATGGTTGGAGTAATTAATAAATCATAATTATTAAAAATCGATTGAGTGTATTTTCTATATTTTCCAATGTTATTTAATGCTTCAAATAATGATGCACCTGAAATATCTTTTCCATGCTGTATATTGGTTCTAAAATAATCAGTAAGGCCTTCTCTATTTTTTTTATCGTCTATTAAATGGGGTGTCATAAGATAACTTCTAGAGCACCAAAAATCAAACCAAGTTCTAAATAGCATTTCTGATTCATCTGGGTAAAAGTCTATTTCTTCTACAGAAAATCCTAAGCCATCAATTTTTTTTACAGTTTTTTCTATGGATTCAATTACTTCTTTGTCAGCTAATGCACCTCCAACTCCTTTAGAAAAAGCAATTTTTATACCATCTAGATTAGTATCTGAGAAGTTTGTGAATGTAGGGTTTTCTTCTCCTATAGTCCCATTTTCTCCATCTTGATGAAATCCTGACATAACTTCAAGTAATATTGCAGAATCTGTAACATCAATTGACATAGGACCAGTGGTTGAAAAATTTATTTCATTCCATTTTGTGTTGTTATGAACCCTTCTTGGTATTCTTCCTTGAGTTGGTTTCAATCCAAAGATTCCACATAAGGAAGCTGGAATCCTGATTGAACCTCCGCCATCAGACCCTTGAGCAATTGAAGTCATACCTGAACAAATACTTACTGCAGATCCCCCACTGGAACCTCCGGGAGTAAGTTCTTCATCCCATGGATTTCTAGATATTCCAAAAACTCTATTTTCTGTAGTGCCGGCATTTCCATATTCGGGAGTATTAGTTTTTCCAATAATTATTCCTCCTGCTGATTTAATTCTTTCTACAGAAATTGCATCTTCTTCAGCAATAATATCAGCTGGTATTGATCCAAATGTGCATCGCATATTTTTTACAGGTTCAAGATCTTTTATCGGAATTGGTATTCCATGTAGAGGCCCTAAATCTTTACCTTTCATCACGGCTTCTTCAGCTTCTTTTGCTTTTTTTAAAGAGCCTGCTTGGTCAAGAGTTATATAAGCTCCAAATCTGGAATTAAGAGAATTAATTCTTTCAAAAGTTTCATTCATAATTTCCACTGGAGAGATTTCTTTAGAAGAAATCATTTTCCTTAATTTGTTTATTGGCATATATCCAATTTTTTCCATTGCTAGTCTCCTTTACTTTCTAAAGATAATGCTAAATCAGTGCAGTTTTGTATTGCATAAGTTAAATCTAATCCCGAACAAAGAATTATTGTATTTTCATATACTAAATAATGAATATACTTTGCTCTTACGGTGTTAGCACTACTGCCACCATAACTTTTATCTCTCCTTGTTCTCCTGTCTTGAATTCCTTCACTCCAAGAAGATAATGATTTTTTTAAAATTGCTTCATCTCCAATAACTTCATCTACAAAATTAATTCCATAATCAAGAGCTAATTGATGACTTGAGTAAATTCTTATTTCATAATCAAGAGCTTTGCCAACATTATTTTTCCAGAAACCAAACCAAACACCTTCGGCATTTTCAAGCCCCGAAACGTCATACTCTTTATTTATTTTAAAATTGGAATCTAAAAAATTATCTATAGAATATGTTTTTCCATTATCAGTAAATTTATCAAGAGCTATATTTTGTTCTTCATCTTCTCCACAACCATACACAAAAATCATTAGGCTTATAATTAAAAATATATTCTTCATAATTCTCTCTCTATAACTATCTTAAATTATTATTATTTATTCTTAAAATATGGAAGATACGACATAGAGTATTATGGCTCAATAATTTAAATATTATATAATAATAATTAATGAATTTATTTGAATATAGTGGCAGGAAAGAATCTCTCTCCTCATCCCCTTTGTCTACAAGAATGAGGCCAAAATCTCTTGATGAATTTATTGGCCAAGAACATATATTAGGAAAAGGAAAAGCTTTATATAACCTTGTAGAAAACAAAACAATTCCTTCAATGATTTTTTGGGGTGGACCCGGCACAGGAAAAACAACCTTAGCAAAGATAATAGCTCAGAAATCTAATATGAATTTTAGATCTCTTTCTGCAGTATCTTCAGGGCTGGCTGATATAAGAAAAATTTCAGATGAGGTTATTTTTCAAAGAAGTACGTCGTCAAAAAAAACTATATTATTTTTAGATGAAATTCATAGATTTTCTAAGAGTCAGCAAGATTCCCTATTGCCTCTTATAGAAGAAGGAATATTAATATTAATTGGAGCAACAACTGAACACCCTGGATTCTCTATAATTAACCCTTTAATTTCAAGAGTAAAGATTTTTAAATTTAATCCTCATAATGAGGAGTCTATTAATATTATTTTAAATAAAACTATTAGAAACAAAGAAGAGTTTTTTTCTGATTCTGACATAATTATAGAAGAAGATGTAATAAATATATTATCAAAAGGTTGTGGTGGTGATGCCAGAAAAGCTATAGATACTCTTGAGCTAGCTATCCTTTCTTCTAAGGTAATTAATAATAAGAAATTGATATCAAAAAATGCTATTACGGACCTATTAAAAAATAATTTCATATATGACAGGCAAAGCGACAACCATTACAGTCATATTTCAGCATTTATAAAATCAATAAGAGGCTCTGACCCTAATGCTGCAATATATTATTTGGCCAGAATGTTAAGAAATGGAGAGGATCCATTATTTATTGCTAGAAGATTAATAATTAGCGCCTCTGAAGACATAGGCTTAGCAGACCCCAATGCTATGTTAATAGCTAACTCTGCTTTTGAATCAGTTAATAAAATAGGTATGCCTGAAGGTAGAATTCCTTTGGCAAATGCAACTATATATTTGTGTTTAGCAGAAAAAAGTAATTCTTCTTATTTAGCAATAAATTCTGCACTAAATGAAGTTGAAGCAAATCCCATAAATGATATTCCTTTACATCTAATGAATGCTGATACAGCCTTAGATAAAAAATTAGGAGTTGGAGAAGGATATACTTATGATCATGACTCAAAAGAAGGGTTTATAAAAAAGAATAATTTTCCTGAAAAAATACAAAATAAGGATTTTTATAAGCCTAATGAAAGAGGCATAGAAATAAAACTTAAAGAAAAGTTTGAGAGGCTGTGGTTATCCGAATAATTATTTTTCTTTTAGCCTTCCAACGATACTGAGAATAATTGCAATTACTCCAAAGCCAGCAGATAAAATAAAAGAATAATTCATTGCCTCAGATAATATTTTTAATTCTGATTCGGACCCATTAATAAGCTCTCCTATTTGAACATTTAGTCCATATGAAATCAAAATAGAAGTAATAAGGATAGTAGATATTGAAATTCCAAATACGCTTCCAATATTTCTTATTAGAGCATTAAATGCACTTATTAAACCATGATGACTAGATGAAATTTTTTCTAAAGTTTCACTAGTATTTGGTGCCATCCAAAGCCCATTAGAAATTCCATTTATGAATGATATGGACAGAATGTATATTAGAGGAGGATCATTTCCCGCTATAACAAATAATATCCATGTTGTAGTTAAAAGAGATAGCCCACTTAATATGAATTTAAGGGTTCCAAATTTATCTGATAATCTTCCGCCTATACTTCCTGCCAATGACATGCCTAAAGCATTTAAGAAGATTAGTATTCCTGTCATCCCCACACTATATTTTAGGACTATTGTTGAATAGAAAGGAATAATAAACCAAAAAGGGCCATTTGAAGTAAAGCCAAATAGTCTAGCTAGAACAGCAAAAGAAAATCTCCAACTTGAAAATAACCTTAAATCAAACATTGGGTTTTTGCTTTTAGTTTGAGATCTAATAAATAAATAAATAAGTGAAATGCTTACGATCCATATTAACCAATAAAAAAACGAAGAATAAGAAATACTAAATGGATTAGATATATTTAAAATAATAAGAATTATAAATAAAGCAGAATAAATAGCTCCCTTAAAATCAAATTTAATTCTTTCTTTACTTGATGATCCTATTAATTCATCTTTCAAAATATAATTTGCCAATATAAATCCTATTGCAGTTGGGAAGAACATAATCAAGAATATGTATCTCCATCCAAAGAATTCAGTCACCTGACTGCCCACTAAAGGACCCGCAATTCCTCCTACCCCAACAGCAAAAGTAATCATCCCTAAACCTCTACCTTTTTCGTTATCCGGAAAAACTGCCAAAACGATTGCCATAGTTACTGCTTGAAGCATTGATGCCCCTATAGAACCCACAATCCTTCCAGAAAGCAGTAATGAAATATTAGAAGAAAAAAAACATATTATCGCTCCCAATGCAAATAAGGACATGCCGAGCAACTGAATTTTTCTTCTGCCAGCAATATCAGCAAGCTTTCCTAATGGAAGTAATGTGCTACTTACTGCTAATCCACCTATAATCGTCACCCATGAAACAACTCCAAGGCTTACAGCAAAATCTTCAGCTATTTTTGGCAAAATTACATTTAGTGCCGACGCATCCATTACCATCACAAACAATGACAAAGAGACCACAATAAATGCTTTCCATTTATATTGCATTTATTCGTTTAAATTATCCCAAACAGATAAAGGAGATGCAGCATGTAGCCCTGCATCAATGGGAATTACAGTTCCAGATATCCACCTTGACTCTTCTGTTGCTAAAAAAACTGCAGCCCAGGCAACATCCCACGCATTTCCTTCAGTGCCTAAAGGACCTGCTTTTCTTCTGAGCTCTCTAATATCTTCGGGTATTTTTTTTATTGAATTTGGAAAAGATCCATGCACATGACCAGGCGCTAAACAATTAACTCTGATTTTTTCTCGCCCGTGGTGAACTGCCATTAATCTTGTTAAATGAGATACCCCAGCTTTAGCAACAGAATAAGGAACATTTTTAGATCCACCTGCTCGTAAAGCATCAATTGATGAAATATTTATAATAGACCCTCCTCCAGATTCTGACATTACGGGAACAACATATTTGGACATTATTACTGCGCTTTTCAAATTAGAATCAATTGCTTTTTGCCAGTTTTCTTCCTCAACTTCAGTCACCATTCCTCTTCCAAAACTTCCAACATTATTAAATAAAATATCAATCTTTCCAAATTGATCTAAACACTTTTTTACTATTGATTTGCACCCTTCTTCTTTAGTGCAATCTTCAGCAATAACTAACCCTTCTCCGCCTTCATTTTCTATTTGGCTTAAAGTAGATTTTGCTCTGTCAGCATTTATATCATTTATTAATATTTTAGCTCCTTCTCTTGCCATTAATATTGATGAAGCTTGGCCAATTCCAGTAATTTCGCCGCGTGTACCTGCCCCAGTAATTAAAGCCACTTTATTTTTTAATCGATCTGTCACTATTATCCTAACCAAGGCTTAGGTGGGAATGCATAAATATCCGTAACAACATCAATGACACATGGTTCATTTGAATCAACAGCCTCTTGTATAGCTGAAGAAATTTCATTTGGATTCTCAACCCTAATTCCCTTTGCACCTAAACTTTCTGCAACATTTTTAAAATTAGTTTCTTTAAATTTCCAAAGATCTCCATGGTTGTGAGTAAGTTTTCCTCCGTAAGCTCTCTCGTTTACTCCAATCTCTTGATTTAAAGAACTATTATTATTAACTATTGTGATTGAATTTAGATTCCATCTTACCGCAGTTTCAATTTCACTAAGGTGATACCAAAATCCTCCATCACCTGTGAAACAAATCACAGTATTATCCGGGTTAGCAGCTTTAGCTCCAAGGCTTGCAGGAAATCCCCAACCCAATGATCCTGCGGCTCTAATATATTGCTGAGAAGAGTTATTAAAATCAACCATTGTTCCACTCCATATTCCTGAATGACCTGTATCAGAAACTAGGATAGAATTTTCAGGAAATAAAGTTGATATATCTTTGCATAATCTTTCTGGTCTAATAGGTGAGTCTTCAGAAATCATCATCATTTCAACCTCATTTTTTGAATCTTTTTTAAATTCATCAATTTTACTGATCCAGTCACTTCTATCAGATAAATTTACTTGCTTAACTTTATTGTTAATAAGATTTAAAGTTACTTTTGCATCTCCAACTGCTGAAGCTTCAACAGGATAATGCTTACCAATTTCTTCAGGGTCGATATCAATCTGTATAACTTTAGATTCTGCTCTAGGGACTTGCCAGTCAAGAGTGAGCTGACTGTCAGTCTGACTTCCAATAAATATAACTAAATCTGAAGAAAGCACAGATTTATTTGCAGAGGTATTTGAGTAAAGACCAGGTATACCTACATTTAATTTATGATTTCCAGGGTAAACATCTTTTCCATTTAATGAGGTAGCTACAGGAATAGAAAGTTTTTCAGATAACTCTAGAAGTTCATTTTGAGCTCCTGAAGTCTTTACACCTCCACCAGCAATTATTATTGGTCTTTTTGATTCTAGAATTTTAATAATTATTTTTTCAATACTTTTAGTTTCCGGTATTTGGCGTAACGCAGGAACATTAATATATTCTTTTTCAACAATAAGATTTTCTTTAATTTCACCCATGTCTATTCCTTCACCAAGCTGCCCAGGTATTTCAATATGAGAAGGACCCGGTTTGCCTGTAGTTGAAACACGAAAAGCCTGTCTTAAAGTTTCCGGTAGTTGTCTTGGATCATTAATCCTTACACTTGATTTTGTAACACTCTTGAACATAGATAAGTCATCTATTTCTTGGTAAGTGTTTCTGTTTCTTGTTTCTGTATAAGGTCCACCTGTAATTGCAATTACAGGAGAGCATGCTAAAAAAGGATCTTTTAAAGCCGCAGCTATATTTGCAGCTCCTACTTTTTGTGCCATGCAAATTCCAGGTTTTTTACTCGCTCTTGCATAACCATCAGCCATGTAAACAGCTGATTTTTCACTATGAGGCATAATTCTTTTTATATTTGTATTTTTATCTATTTCAGCTAATGCATGGGGTAATATAACTGGTATAAAAAAGATATGAGAAACTTCATAAGCCTCCATAAAATTGGATACGAATGTTGACCCTTTCACGTTTGCTCCTTACTATCTTATTCAAGATAGTCTAAATCAAGTGGATTTAAATTGTAAGAATGTCATACGAATTTGAAAAAGAAAAGATTTATAGAATGCCAACCCATTTTGGACCTAGTCTTGGGCCAAGACAGGGGCCAAATGGAAGAAAATTTGAATGTAAAGATAATCCTAAATCGAAATCTATTTCTGTAAGCTTTTTAACAAATCCAGATCAAATTGAATCTTTTTTACCTCCGAATTTTTCACTATATGGCCAACCTATAGTTACTGTAACAGCAAGCTATATGAAAGAAATAGAATGGTTAGCAGGCCGAGGATACAATACTCTAGGAGTTAGCTTTCCAGTTGAATTTAGTGGAGATAAGGATAAGGCAAGAGGAAATTTTTTATTAGTACTTTGGGAGAACCTTACTGATCCGATATTAACAGGCAGAGAAGAATTAGGATTTTCAAAAATATATTGTAAATTACCTGAACCTAAATTATATAAAGATAAAATTTCTTGCACTGCAAGCTGGATGGATTTTAATTTTATGAATATAGAAATTAATAAAATTTCTTCAAGCGAAATTCCATTAAATAAGCCAAAAACAGATGACAAATATTTAAAAGGAATGCTGCATTATAAATATATTCCAAAGACAGGTGGCGCCCCAGGTTCATGGGGAGAAAAAGATATTGCTTACGCAGTATTAACACCAGAAGAGACTCCAAACAAAGTTGTAAAAAGTATTTCGCATGGGGAAGGAAAAGTTAACTTTGTTAAGGCACGATGGGAGGATATGCCAACTCAATATACTATTGTTAATGCTTTTGCAGATTTAGAAAAAATAAAATACCTTGATGCAACCGTAACTGAAACAGTAGGTCTAAAAGATATTAGCGATCAAAGAATATTATTATAAAAAATGTATGGCCTTGATAACAAAGTAGCAATAATAACCGGGGCAGGAGGCAAGAGTGGAATTGGGAGATCAGTTGCTAATCGTTTATCTGAAGAAGGGGCTAAAATTATAGTTACTGATATTGTTGAAAATCCTTACCCCGAAGAAGGATGGAATGGTCTTCCAGCAGTAATAGAAGAAATAATAGCAAATGGAGGAGAAGCGACTCAGATCTTGTCAGATGTAACAGATTTTTCCAGTATAAATAATTTAATTAAAGAGGCAATTAAAAAGTTTGGTAGAGTTGACATATTAGTAAACAATGCAGGAGCTACTGCCAACAAAGACAGGGTTGCAATATTTGATCTAGATGAAAATGAATGGGATAGAGTAATAGATGTTAATTTAAAAGGAGTTTATCTATTTTCAAAAGCCTTTTCTAAACAACTAATATCACAAAATGAAGGCGGAAAGATTATTAATATTTCTTCAATTGCAGGCAAGAAAGGATCAGAAACATTTGGTGCTTACAATGCATCAAAAGCTGGGGTTATAAGACTAACAGAATCAATAGCGCTTGATTTAGCAAAGTATAATATTAATGTTAATTCGGTATGTCCTAGCTGGGTTGATACAGAAAGGGTAGATGTATATGTCGAGCATTTATATAAAGATGATATTTCTCATCAAGAAAAAAGAAATCTTCATCTATCAAGTATTGAGGCTTCAGTTCCATTAGGCAGATATGCAACACCTAGTGATGTAGCAAAAGCAGTAGCATTTTTAAGCTCTGAAGAATCCTCTTTTATAACTGGAGCTTCATTAAATGTATCTGGTGGAATAATTGCATAATCCGATTTGGGTACCTACTAAAGAACGAATAAGAAATTCATTAATTTCTGATTTTATAAAATTCTTATCTGACAGCAATGTCCATAAGTTTGATGATTATCACTCTCTTTGGCAATGGTCTATTGATATGCCTGATGAATTTTGGTCATTATTTTGGGATTTTTCAAAAATTATTGGATATAAAGGCGATGAGATTTTAACAATAAGAAGGGACCCCACTAAGTCTAAGTTTTTTTCTGATAGTAAAATTAGTTTTGCAGAGAATATTCTAAAATCAAATGAACTTGAGAATAAAATAATTTTTTGGGCTGAAGATAAATTTAGAAGGGAATTAGATCTAGAACAAATTATTAATCAAGTCCATTCTCTCTCCAATTTTTTTATAAGTAATGGGATCAAAGAAGGAGATAGAATTGCTGGCTATTTATCCAATATTCCTGAAGGTGTAATTGCAGCATTAGCTGCTTCTAATGTTGGGGCTATATGGTCTAGTTGTTCACCTGATTTTGGGGTTGATTCAGCTGTTGATAGGTTTATTCAGATATCTCCTAAAATGCTTTTCACTAGTGATCAAGTTGTTCAGAATGGAGAGTTTGAGGAATTAAATATTAGGGTAAATGAAATAGTTTCTAGGATTCCTAGTATTGAAAAAGTAGTGGTAGCTAATTATATTCCTGGCAAGCCAAAAATTTTGGATAAGTTTAATAATTCAGTTAGTTTCAGTGAGATTATTAAAGAAAAGTCTTTTCATAATTGGAATCGATTTGATTTTAATCACCCTCTTTATATTTTATTCTCTAGCGGAACAACTGGCCCCCCTAAATCTATTATGCATGGATCAGGAGGAACTCTCATTCAGCACTTCAAAGAACATAAGCTTCACTGTGATATAAAGCCTGGAGATAAAGTTATATACAATACTTCTTCGGGCTGGATGATGTGGAACTGGTTATTATCCTGCTTAGGCTCAGGCGCATCAATAATTTTATTTGATGGAGGAATATTTAGCCCAAGACCAAAATTTATTTTTGATTTAATTGATCAGGAGGAAATTACATTTTGGGGCACTAGTGCAAAATATATTGAAGCAATAGAAAAACTTAAGTTAACTCCTAGAAAAACTCATAATTTAAAAAAATTAAAAACTATTTCATCCACAGGATCACCTTTGTCCGAGGAAAGCTTTAAATACATATATAGGGAAGTTAAAAATGATGTTCATCTTACTTCAATTAGTGGAGGTACTGATATAGTTGGATGTTTTGTTCAAGGAAATCCTAATATGCCTGTGTTTCCTGGCGAGATTCAAGTAAAGGGACTAGGGATGGATGTTGATATATTTGATGAGGAAGGAAATTCAGTAAAAGAGACTCAAGGAGAGTTAGTTTGTAAAAATAATTTTCCTAGTCAGCCAATAGGATTTTGGAATGATGATGACAATAGGAATTATTATGAAACTTATTACACAAAATATAATAATATTTGGCATCATGGAGATTTTGCTTCTGAAACAAATAATTTAGGAATTAAAATTTTTGGCAGGTCAGACACAACACTAAATCCTAGAGGAATAAGAATAGGCACGAGTGAAATTTATCGACAAATTAATAAATTTGATGAAGTTATTGATAGTTTGGCAGTATCTCACGGTGATGAAAGAATAATACTTTTTGTAAAGCTAGCAGAAAAACAAAAGTTAGATACGGATTTAATAAAAAAATATAAAAAAAATATTAAAGAAAATACTACTAGTAATCATGTTCCTAAGTTAATTATTCAGGTCCCTGATCTGCCAATAACCAAGAGTGGCAAGCTAAGTGAAATGTCAGTTAAGAGGATAATAAATAATCAAGAATTGAATAATATTCAGTCACTAGAGAATCCAGAATCAATTGAATTTTTTAGAAACCTAAATCTATAGAGCTCTAATTTTTTTAGCAAAAATAAAGCAGATTAAAGTAAATGCTAATAAAACTATTGAGGAAGCTAGGAGAGCTAATCCGATTCCATAAGCTGATGCAAGTGCAGCAATAGGAATTGTGCCTAAAGGCATTAATCCGAAATTCATTGTATAAACCCCATTAACCCTACCTCTATAATCTGGATCTGCTTCTTCCATTAGGAGTGCATTATTAAGAGATCTTCTTCCAGCATCTCCTATGCCTATAAAAAACATCATAATAATAATAATTAAAAATAGATTAGATATCGAAGTAATTAGAATAGCAATACCCGAGATTAATAATGCACTTATAAGTGCAATGCCTCTTTTTCCTTTTTTTAATCCTGCAAAAATTAATGACCCAATTAATGACCCTAATCCGATTATGCTAAGCATTAAGCCCACCGCATCTGCACCTCTAGAAAATAGCTCATCCATTAGCACCGGCATTAAACTTCTAAGCGGCATTGTTAATACAGTTGTCACCATTGCTATTACTAATAGCCATGAAAGAACTGAGTTTCCCACTATATATTTCAGACCTTCTTTTATTTGTTCTGTTCTAGATCCAGATTTGCTCTTACTTTTATAGGCATTAGGCAGAAATTGGTTAAATAATAATGCAAACAAAAATAGTAAACATATAAAAATATATACTACTCCTGGCCCAAATAATGAATATAAAAAACCTCCAATTCCTGGCCCCAAAAAGGTCATTAGAGCCATTCCAGTACCGCTCAATGCAATTGCATTTACAATTAATTTTTTTTCTACTAAATCAGGAATTAGTGATTGTCTGGCAGGTACAAGAAAAGCCCACATCACTCCTTGTAATACTGAAGCTACAATTAAATGATAAATCGTTACAACTTCAAGAAAAATTGAAATAGCTACTATGGAAGCTAGAATTACCATTCCAAGTTGACCAAGTTGTATTATTTTTTTCTTATCAAACTGATCTGAAATAGATCCTCCAAAAATTGATAACAATAATATTGGGGGAGCAAATCCAGATCCAACTATTCCAACCGCTAAAGGGGATTGAGTTAAATCGTATGCCAATTGACTACGAGCCACAAACTGCATATTTACTGAGGCCATCAAAAAAAGATGGCCTATAAAATATATTCTGAATGCAGGATCTTTGAATGAAGAAAAGGTTGAATTTATAAATGACATATGAACCTATCATATAACAAAATGAATTTCAGAAAATTTAAGAAGATATATTAATTTCTTTCTTGCTCAAGTAATTTTTTCTTTTTATTTACTCCGCCTCGCGCACTATAACCTCCTAAACTTCCGTCAGACCTTATCACTCTGTGGCAAGGAACAAGAATTGGATAGGGATTTTTTGCACAAGCATTTGCAACTGCTCTCGCACTATTAGGAGAACCAATTAATATTGCAATTTCTTTGTATGTTCTAGTTTCTCCTGAAGGAATTTTTAAAAGTTCTTTCCAAACTTTTACTTGGAATTTGGTTCCATTAAGTTTATTTAATTGCATTGATCAAGTCCCAGCATGTTTGTAATGCAATTTCTTCTTGACCTTCGCATAAAAGTATTACGTTTCCATATATTGCGTAGTTTCCATACTTTGGAAAAATTCCTGTTGCCTGAAGACCTAGGCTTCCTTTATCTACTCCACCTCCAACTTGCCTCCTATCTTTGCTACCTTCTTGCCAAGTTGCTTCATCTTTTCCAATTAAACCATCATTACCTGATACTTCAGCAGCCAATTCTTCTCCCATTGAAACAGCATCTTCGTGTGAAGAATAGATACGAATTTCAAAATCATTTGATTCGCCATTATTTTTCCAGAATCCAAACCAAGCACCAGTTGCTCCAGGGAGTTCTGAGACGTCATATGTTCTATTTTTTTTATAACCAACTGAAGTGAAATCCTCTAAGCTAAATATTTGCTCAGAGGGAGTTATAACTTCTAATGATTCAGAATTATCTGATGAACCACAAGCAATAATTAATGTCGTAGTAATTATTAATAAAAAAAACATTGATTTCATTTTTACGCTCCATCTGATTTCTAAAATTCATTAAGAATCGAGATCTTTTTTATCCCAAAAATACAAAGATAAAAATATTGTTACACATATTATTATAGAAAATATGACCCAATGCCAACTATGTAAACCATTATTCAATGGGTCCCCGCCTTTATAGTAATAAAATAAAGATGCATATTTAATTACTCCTAGTGATTTTAAGAACGGCTCTATTGCATAAATTATGTAAGATATTATCGCTATTGTTGCTGGCAAAGAATATGTATAGGTTGATTCGAAATGCAGTGTTCCAACTGATATTGTAAGCAATCCAAAAGTAGTTGATATAAGGAACAATTGAAAGCATACTGAAGCAATATTTTCAATCGAAATAGTTAGGCTAAAAAAATAAGCACTTATTAAAATAGCCAAAAATAAAGAGATAGATATCAGGAAAACTTTTACTATCAGTGAGGCTATTTTCTGAATTAAAAAACTACTTCTAGATATTTCTGATGATAATACTATTTCTAATGTTCGCTTTTCTTCTTCTTTTTTAGTCGAACTATATCCAAAAAAAATTGCAAATCCTATGGTTACTAATGGAGCAAAAATTGTAAACATATCTGTATTTAATATGCCTTCAACAGTAGTTAAGTTAATTCCTCCTGGCCCACTGATAAAGGTAGTTAGTGGCTCTGGAATTTTTAGCCTATCAAAAATAAATTGTATTTCTTTTAAGGGGAGCTCAGAGACAGCGTACATAATAAGCATGCAAACAAGGAAATAGGTTATGAATAAATATAAAATTGTCAGGAGGGAGTCTTTCAGTGATTTTAAAAAAATATTTTTAAGCATTGTAAAGCGTATGCCTTATTCTACTAAAGATCTTATTACTCTGCCGTATCTTCCAGATAATTTTTGACCGTCTTGAACAGATAATTTTCCATTTACAAACACGTATTTCATTCCTTTTGAATATTTATGAGGATTCTTGTAGGTAGCATTTTCTTTAATATCTTTAAGTTTAAAAATATTAATATCAGCAAAATAATCTTTTAGAATCTCGCCTCTCTTTTTTAATCCAATTCTTTTTGCGGGCAAAGTGGTCATTCTATATATTGCATCTGAAAGTTTTATTAATTTTTTTTCTTTAACAAAATTTTCCAGATATCTTGTATTTGTTCCATAACTCCGTGGATGAGGCTTTCCGGAAGATAAAGGTCCAGTATTTCTCAAAGAATTTCCATCAGAAGCAACGCAAATATTTTTATATTTAGCTATTTCATGAACATCCTCTTCCTCCATAGAGTGTAATACGAAGGAGCCTTCAGATTTTTCATATAATCTCATTACTGCTTCTTCAGGGGTGGTCTTAAATTTTTTGGAAATTTCATATAAATTTAAGCCTTCCAACGAAGACTGTGCAGCGTAATCTGCTAAGACACATCCCTCAGCCCCATGAAAACGATTTATGAAGTTAGAGGTCTCGCTTTTTATATTTTCTCTGATATCTGCATCTTTTAACCTCTCCAAGGTTTTATCTCTTCCTCCCTCAAGGCTCCATCTTGGAAACATACATCCGCTTATTGGGGTGCTTGACCAATGATATGGATATTGATCTCCTGCTACATCAAGACCTTCTTTTCTTGCTCTTTCAATTCCTTCAATTAGCTCAATTCCTCTCCCCCAAAATTTTGGGCCAACAGATTTTACATGACTTATTTGGACCCTTGCATTAGTCCTTCTGGCAATTTCTATTGCTTCTGCATGAGCAGGAAATAAACCACACGCATCATCGCTTTCAGATCTTATGTGACTCGAATAAAGTAGGTTATATTCGGAAGCAATTTTTGCAAGCTGTACTATTTCTTCAGTATGAGAATATGATCCTGGTGCATACCAAAGTCCAGTTGAGAAACCTAAAACACCTTGGTCTATAGACCGTCTTATTTCCTCTTGCATTTTGAATATTTCATCAGGAGAAGGGTTGCGAGCTTCCATCCCCATTACATAAGCCCTGAGGCTCCCATGACCAATTTGAGCTGCTACATTTATAGAAGGAATTTTATTAGATATTTCATCTAGCCATCCATTAAAATCATTCCATTTTATTTCTATATCAATTCCTTGCCTGTCCATTCTGTCTTGAAGTTGAGGTTTTGTGTTAGGTGATAATGGCGCACAAAAACTCATTCCACAATTGCCCATTAATTCAAATGTGACGCCCTGAATTAATTTGCTATCAGCATCTGGGTCTATATTGAAAGATAAGTCACTATGGGTATGAACATCTATAAAACCCGGAGAAACTATATAACCTTTAGCATTGATAACTTTATGGCCAGAAATATTATCTTTTCCTATATAGTTAATCCTATCTTTAATAATGCCAATATTTAATATTTTTGGCTGCTTGTCTCCTGAGTAAACTTCGCCATCTTTTATAACAACATCAAACAATTAACTTCTATCCCATAAATCTTTTAAATTAAACGAGGGTTCCCATCCAAGTTGTTTTTTTGCCTTTTCATTTGAAAATTTATTATGTGGTAAATCTGCAAAAACAAAGTAGGTTTCAGTTCTGGAAGGAAGTTTATTAAGATCTATTTCTAGGGCTTTTTTTATAGCAGTTGCTGCGTCTTCCCATCTTATACTAAAAGGAGTTAAGTCTGTCCCTCTTTGTTGGGGAGGCATTCCCACATTTCTTCTGCCTCCAAGAGTTAAGGAGTCATTATAAAAATTATAAAAAAGTAAAGTTTGAAGATACATATAAGAATTTTTTTCAGTAAATATTTTACATATTTCTTGCCCAAGTGCTTTTGTGATTGCATATAAATTTACACCAGGTTGAGGAGGGATTTCAGGTGGGATTTCAAAGTCAAAATTTTCATAAGAAGGTCCTGCTGCTTGAAAATGCGGCCCAGTATTAATAATTCGAGGTATCTTATTTTCTTCTGCTGCAAGCATCATGTTTAAGTTACCTTTAGTATTAACATCAAAAGCTAGTATTCGGTCAGTTCTTAAAACAGATAAATTAATTATTGCATCTACATCTCTAGATACATTTATTACAGATTGAGTATCTGATATATCAATTTTTTTAAAATTTATATTAGTTGATATTTCTTCTAAATCTGTCTCTATAATTTCATGGTCATTTTTTAGAGCATCTGATACCCAGGGCCCAAGCATCCCATTTGATCCTAATATTAGAACTTTCATGATCTTCTTTCTATAGGGGTGTAGAATCCTTGTTCTTGCTTCCCGCTTAATTTACTTAAATCTTCAAATTTATTTGTAAGGAATCTTTGACTTTCACTTTTGTTTTGAATATGAATAATTTCATATCTTTCATTAAAATTGGTATCGATAATTTTATTAACTGAATCTATCAATTCTGTTTCAGATAATGATGATTTTTTAGTTGCCTCAGCTTCAGAGCTAGACAGAGGGAACCCAATTCTTAATAATATTTTTTGAAATGAAAATGTTCTAGCAAATTCTTTAAAAATTATTTCAGATAAATGCGAGCTTAGAATATCAAGTTCAGTTGACGGAGTTGATTTCCATTTCTCAGTTACTGTGTAAGATTCCTTGTATTCTTGCATTAGAAATAATGTGCTTATCATGACTACTTTTTTTATCCCTGATTCAACACATGAAGATAAAATATTATACGTCTTCTGTGTTTTTAGATTTAAATCTTCAGGAGTATCACATTTATTAGATTGAGATTGAATTATTACACAATTAAAGTTAGATATATAATCATTATCTAAAGAATCTCTTACCTCAATTTCGTGTTGATTTAGACCATTTTTTAGTACAGAGGTAATTTTAGTATCTGTATCTGTAATTAATATTTTCATTATTTATTGATTTATCTTATCTATCATATTTGTGCAGTTAATTAGCGCATCCTCTTCATTATATCCAGGACACATCAATATCAAGTTATTATGAATAACATAGTTCATATACTTAGTATCTGGCGTTCCATTCCATGTATTATTTCTTCCACCTTCTAAGTGTACCCTTTGATTTAAATTTTCAGTCCAAAGTGAACAAGATTTTTTTATGCAGGCACCCTCTCCAGTTATATTTTCTGCGTATTCTTTGCCTAATCGAACTGCGTCTTGATGATTATTGTAAAAACGAACTTCATAATCTTCAGGGTCACCTAGATCATTTTTTATGAATCCGTAAAATACTGATTTTGCTCCAGGTAGTTCTTCTACGTTGTATTCTTTACTTTTTTTAAAACCAATCTGATTAAAGTTTTCAATAGAAAATTCTTTTCCATCATCTGTTATTTTTTCAATTGGAATAAATACTTCTTTTTCTTCTGCACAAGAAATAATTAGTAAAAGAATTGTTAGCAGCATTATTATTTTGTATTTCATAAATTATTTACTCCACTATTTTGTATAAATTAATGTAAACTGAATTTCCAAATGAGTAAACACAAAAAGCCAAATTTAGTATTTATCATGAGTGATCAGCAGAGATATGATACTTTAGCTTGTTACGGAAATGACTGGATAAATACACCTAGGTTAAATGAACTATCTGAAGAATCTTTTGTATTTGAAAATGCTTATGTAACTCAACCTGTATGCGCTCCTGCAAGGTCGTCAATTATGACTGGATTGTACCCTCACACTGCAGGCCCTATAGTTAATAAAATTCCTTTAAAAAAAGATACTAAGAGCATCGCAGATTTAATTGAGAATGAATACACATGTGGATATCTAGGTAAATGGCATCTTGGTGATGATACGGTTAAACAAAGAGGATTTGATGAATGGGTTAGTGTGGAGGACCTATATAAAAGTAGCTATTATGAAGGTGAGTTGCCTTATAGTGATTTGCATAAATGGCTGGAATCAAAAGGTCATGTGCCGACAGGAATTGGCCCTACAGGAAATAAAGTTTTTTCTGATGAAGATAGGTCTATGATGCCTGAAGATAGCCAAATGTCTACATTTCTTTCTGAAAAGGCAGAAGATTTTATTGATAGGAATAAAGATGATTCTTTCGTGCTTTACGTTAGTACTTTTGAGCCACATTCCCCATATGCCGGACCTCTTGATGGAATGTACGACCCTGAAAAAATTCCTACTGGCCCCACATTTTTAAAAGAACCAAATGATGTGTCTAACATAAATAAAGCAAGATCTGCTTATCATTCCTCTTTTTTAAAAGGAGCAGATCAGAGATCTGATCATTATATGAATAATTATTTGGCATCTAGAGGTGAAGATTTTTCTACAAGAGAAGGATGGTTAAAGGCTAGAGCAGATTATTTTGCGAATATAACTTTAGTAGACAGAATGGTTGGAAGAATAATTGATTCATTAAAAAAGAATAATTTATACGAAGACACGATTTTAGTTTTTACAAGTGAGCATGGAGAAATGATGGGAGATCATGGCATGCTGGAAAAAAGAACCTTATATGAAGAATCATCTAAAGTTCCTTTATTAATCAAGTTGCCTGGGGTGAATGGTACTCAAAAAAAGATAAAAGGAAGCTTCGGTCATATTGATTTAGTCCCAACTTTATTGAGCCTAATGAATCAAAAACAATCAGGTCATTTGCAAGGAGAAGATAAAAGTAAAAGCTTTGAAACTTTAAATTTAGATGAGAATGTAGTAGTAGTTGAATGGAATGGAACTGGAGAAATTGATGATAGAAATTTAGGCACTGATGAAATAAATAAATTCAACAAAAATCCACGAAGATCAATAATTATAGATAGGATGAAGCTTAATCTTACTTTAAATGATGACGGAGAACTTTTTGATTTAGATTTAGATCCATTTGAAGAAAAAAATCTTTTTCATAATGAAAAATATACAGAAGTAATAGAATCAATGAAGAACAGTCTAATTAAATGGCAAGAAATTAATGAAGATTCATTCAGATTTGTATAAATGAGTATTTTATTTTCACCGTTAAAAATAAGAGAGATGCAAATAAAGAACAGGTGTTGGGTTTCACCTATGTGTCAGTATTCTTCAGAAGATGGATTTGTAAATGATTGGCATCTTGTCCATTTAGGAAGCAGAGCTGTAGGAGGTGCAGGATTAGTGATGACTGAGGCTGCTGCAGTTTCACCTGAGGGTAGAATTAGCCCTAGTGACCTTGGAATTTGGAAAGATGATCATATAGAAGGCTTAAAAAAAATAACTAAATTTTTAAAACTTCAAAACTGTGTTTCAGCAATTCAAATAGCTCATTCTGGAAGAAAAGGATCAACAAAAAAACCATGGGAAGGTGGTTCTGCAATAAATAAGAAAAGTGGAGGATGGGATTTAGTAGCCCCATCTCCAATACCTTTTGATAATAAATCATCTATACCAACAGAATTGTCTAAAGAGGAAATTTTAAATTTAATAACAAATTTTGCTGATGCAGCAAAAAGAGCTGAATTAGCTGGATTTGAATGTATTGAAGTTCATATGGCTCATGGATATTTAGCTCATGAATTTCTATCTCCAATTTCAAATAAACGAACAGATGAATTTGGAAATAATTTAAAAGGGCGAATGAAATTTCCGTTAGATGTGATTAGAGAAATTAAAAATGTGATATCCAATAAAGTGATTTTATTAGTTAGGATTTCAGCAACTGATTATGTTGAGAATGGATGGGATTTGCAGCAATCAATTGAATTTTGTGAGGAACTAAAAGAAATAGGCGTAGATTTAATCGATTGTAGCTCTGGAGGATCTTCGACATTGCAAAAATTGAATCCTGAACCTAATTATCAAGTTCCTTTTTCATCAAAGATCAGAAAAGAAGTTGGTATAAAAACCGGAGCTGTTGGCCTAATAACTGACAGTCATCAAGCTGAGGAAATATTAAGATCTAATCATGCAGATGTAATCTTCTTGGGAAGAGAATTTTTACGAAATCCTTATTGGCCATTGAAAGCAAAGAAAGACCTCGACGGAGAAACTGATGCTCCTGATCAATATGCCAGGGCAATTTAATTTATTTTCTTAAATAAATTTTTTCTAGAAGGAATAGATTCCATAATTTTCAACCTACTCTCTTTGTTCATATAAAACCACTTTGCAATTTCGTTGGGTGTCCTGAAGCATCCTATACAGTAACTATTGGATTGATCATATGTACATATATTAATACATGGAGACTCTATTTTATCAAAGAAATCAAAAGTCATTTATGCTTTTTGGACTGCTTCAATTAATGCTTGGATATAACCCATAGCAAATGCTCTTCCTCTATGACCAAAAGAAGTATCTTGGAAAGTAGCAGGAACATGATCATCAATAAAAAAACTATCATAACCTACCTCATGGTATATTTTCATTGCTTTATACATATCAACATATCCTGTATTTACAAATTCCTCTTTAAATTTTGGAACTTGCCCTGAAACATTTCTAAAGTGAACATAAAGTATCTTCTTTCTTTCTCCAAAATATTGAATCATTTCATAAATATCATCATTCATCTCTGAAAATGTTCCTTGGCAAAATTCTATAGCGTTAGAATCTGATGGATAAATTTCAATCAGCCTTTTATAGGCATCAAAACT